>JANNLP010000147.1:0-2703 GCA_031396905.1 Gemmataceae bacterium | reverse complement strand
GCCTAATTCGTTCGGACCCGCGATGTTAGGACAGTACCTATTTACTCCGGTCGTGTGGCGCATTAGCCGCGTTGATAGTTTTTCCACAACTTATATTCGGGGAACGGGTTATGCAGATGAGAAAAAAGTCTTTTCAGTCAGTCTAAGTCTTTTGGAGAGGTCACCCCCTCCATCCAAAAGAAACGTTGAGTTGGAATCCCACCTCAACGATGGCAAAGTTGCGAAGCCGAGTCCTCCCGACGTGCGCAACTTATTCATAGATCGATAACATGCCAGGCGATGGCCTATCGCGTCCGTCAGGGGAGGGCGGATCCGGATGACGACGACGGAGCGAGTTCCGCTCGCACATCACTTTGAGACGCCTGAACAGCAACACGCGGCGGCACTGCTCGGAATGTGGATGTTCCTTATCACCGAGGTGCTTCTGTTTGGCGGCGTGTTCTTGGGGTATGTGATCTATCGTGTCAACATGCATGAGGAGTTTGTTCAGGCAAGTGAGCACCTAGGGCAATCAGTGTTTGGGCTGACACACGTCCCGTTCCTGGGTGGGTTAAACACGATTGTCTTACTTGGTTCCAGCTTCACGATGGCACTGGCGGTGCGGGCAGCCCAATCAGGAAATGCCGCTGGGTTGGTTCGAAATCTTGGCCTCACGATGATTCTTGGAACGACGTTTCTCGGCGTGAAGGCTTATGAGTACACTCACGATTGGCATCTGGGTCTGATACCCGGAATCAAGTTTGATCACACGGCATGGGTTGGGTCCAGCGTCAATTCACGGCACGTGGAGCTGTTCTTTGTCTTCTACTTTGTTCTGACAGGATTGCACGCCATTCACATGGTGATTGGCATGGGAATCCTGGCAGTCTTATGGATGAGGTCACGGCGAGGTCGTTTTTCGGCGGCGTATTACACCCCTATTGAGATTGCCGGGCTGTATTGGCACTTCGTGGATGTTGTGTGGATCTTCCTGTTTCCGCTTTTGTATCTCATCCGCCATTAGGAGCTGCCGTGGACGCACAGCCGCACATCACGCCGATCCGTACATACACCACGGTGTTCGCGATTCTGATCGCACTGACGCTGCTAACGGTATCCACTGCTCTTTCGGACATGGGCGTCTGGCACACGCCAATCGCGATGGGCATCGCCGTCACTAAAGCGATTCTGGTCTTTCTGTTCTTCATGCACCTTCTGCACAGCCCAAAACTCATCTGGCTGGTGGCAGGCGGCACGCTGGTGTGGCTTAGCATCATGTTCGCGCTGACACTGGCGGATTATTGGAGTCGGGGAATTGTGGGGAAGTACCAATAAGAACGCTTCTACGCAGCATCGCTAACCGCGCAGTCGCGCTGCCGCTTCTTCGGGCAACACCGGATTGATAAACATGCCGGCGCCAAGTTCAAACCCGGCGATGCCGGTCACGCGCGGCAATAATTCGAAGTGCCAATGGAAGTCTTCGCCTGTCCACGGAGCGGCATGAAGCACAAGGTTATAAGCCGGTTGATCAAGTACGAAATCAAGTCGATTCAACAACCAATGCAGTTCGACGGCCAGTTCATCGACTCGAGCGAACATCAATGCATGTCTTCGTGGCAATAACCAGGTCTCGTACGGGAAGCGACCGGCGAGAGCCGTGACGACTACAAACTGTTCTGACAGTCGGACGAGCCGTAATGCGTCGGAGATTTCACGCTTGATGAGCACGCAGAAAGGGCAGGCCTTTGATTTCATCGCTTCGATTTCCGCAGCGATGGCCGGCGGCGGTACTGGCAGGCACACCAATTGTGAATGTGCATGACTTAGTGAGGCACCGGCGGCAGGGCCGTGATTCTTGAACCACTGCGCGTAGGTCCAACGCCCTTCAGCACGCCGTGCCAGCATGCGATCACGCACCACACCCAGTACGCCCGCTAATTGTTCAACTGAAAGTGCGGCGAATGATGATTCATGTTGTGGACACTCCACGACGATTTCATGTTCGCCGCTGTCATCGCGCACTGCCGGGTAACGATTTGGAACGACTCGGACTAGCCAGCCAGGACCATTTGCACCCGTTGGATCCGGCCGCAACGCAAGCAGTTCCTGCGGCGTACGGTCTTCACGACCTTCACAGAATGGACACTCGGCGGCATCATCGGGAATGGTGGTGCGAGCCAGCATGGCACCGGCACGGGCCGCACGCTCGGGCGCGATCAGCACCGGTCGGCCTGTGATCGGATCGTGGCGGATTTCCGGCTTCATGCGCCCACGATATTCCGGTAAAGCCGCAGATACTCGCCGGCCGACCGGTCCCATGACCAATCCTGATTCATCCCGGTGAGCATAAGCTGCGTCCAGACGTCTGGCCGGTGCCGATAACAGTGAAGTGCTCGTTCCACAGCGCCCAGAAATGCCTGGCCGGTGTACGGACCGAACTTGAAGCCGGTGGCCACTCCCGCTCGCAGTGTGTCCTCGTTGCAATCAGCGATCGTATCGTTCAGGCCGCCCACGGCGCGAACGACTGGTATTGTGCCGTAGCGGAGTGAATAAAGTTGGTTCAACCCGGATGGTTCGTATTTGCTGGGCATGAGAAACATGTCCGCACCTGCCTCCACGAGATGAGCCAGTGCATCGGAAAAGCCGAAATAGACACCGACTCGCTCGGGGTATAGATCACGCATTCGCTGCAGCCAATGCTGATAATGCGGGTCGCCGTCGCCG
>JANNLP010000140.1:0-3457 GCA_031396905.1 Gemmataceae bacterium | reverse complement strand
CAGGAGGCCGCCGCCAGCAAACGCTACATCCGTGCCATGCGCCGGCTCAAGGAAGCGCTTGGCGATTGGCCGCAAAGCGGCGTGGAGTCGCCGCCATGAACGAGTCGGCATCGCAGCGTGACGAAGTCGAGCGGTTGGCCGAGGAGTTTCTCGAACGCCGCCGCCGTGGCGAGCATCCCAAGATCAGCGATTACGCCAACGCCCATCCTGAATTGGCCGCCGAGATTCGCGAGCTGTTTCCCGCCATCGCGTTCGTGGACAACATGGCCGATTCTGGTGAGTTGCGACCACCCAAGCCCGCGCCCATGCCCGAATCCATCGGCGACTATCGGTTGCTCCGCGAGATCGGTCGCGGCGGCATGGGCGTCGTGTACGAAGCCGTGCAGGAATCGCTGGGTCGGCACGTCGCGCTAAAGGTGTTGCCGTATTCGGCCCTCGCCAGCCCCACATATATAGAGCGTTTTCGTCGCGAGGCCAGGGCGGCCGGGCAGTTGCACCACACCAATATCGTGCCCGTCTTCGGCGTCGGCGAAGCCAATGGCCTGCAGTTCTACGCCATGCAGTACATTCATGGCGCCGGCCTCGACACAGTCCTGCGAACGATGCAGCGCCAGCGCGGCCAGGCCAAGACTCATCCCGGTGTCGATGCAACACATGGCGGCCCGCCGTTGGCCAAAGCCGAGTCATCGGGTTCAGCGCATCTCACATCATCGACGGATGCCGAATACTATCGCCGGGTCGCTCGCATCGGCGTGCAAGTCGCCGATGCATTGGCCTATGCCCACGATCAGGGTGTGCTGCACCGCGACATCAAGCCCGCCAACCTGTTGCTCGATGCCCGCGACACCGTGTGGATCACCGACTTCGGCTTGGCGAAAACCGAAGACGATGCCGGGCTGACCAACACCGGCGATTTCGTCGGCACCACGCGCTACATGGCCCCCGAGCGCTTTCGCGGCACCGGCGATCCGCGCAGCGATGTTTACAGCCTCGGCATCACGCTTTACGAATTGTTGACGCTGCGACCCGCGTTTGTGGAAACCGACCGCTCGCGCTTGATCGATCAGGTGCTGCACGCCGAGCCGCCCCATCCGCGACAACTCGAACGCCGCATCCCGCGCGATTTGGAGACCATCGTCCTCAAAGCGATGGCCAAGGAACCGCGCGACCGTTATGCCACTGCCGCGCAGATGGCAGAAGACCTGCGTCGCTTCGTCGCCGACCGGCCAATTGTCGCCCGGCGAACGCCGCTGCCCGAGCGCCTCTGGCGTTGGTGCCGCCGCAATCCGGGACTCGCCACCGCCGCCAGCGTGGCCGTCGCCGCTTTGCTTGTCATTAGCATTGGTTCGCCGCTGTTGTCGTTGCGGCTGTGGGAACAACGCCGGCAGACGCAGCAGGAATTGTGGACCGCGCAACTCGCCCGAGCCGAAGCCGCCCGATCCACCATTCAAGCCGGCCGGCGCTTCGACGGTCTGCGTGCACTGGATGCCGCACATGCGTTGATTCCATCCATGTCGCCGACCGAAACGCAGAAGCTGGACCTGCGCAATCAGTTCATCGCCTCGTTGTCGCTGGCCGACTTGGGCAAAGTGCAGGAATGGGATGGCTGCCCGCCCGGTTGCGCGGGTGTGTGCTTCGATCATCAATTGGAACGCTATGCCCGCAGCGATGCCAAGGGCAACATCAGCGTGCGCCGCGTCGCCGATGATCACGAGTTGGCGTTGCTGCCCGGCGAAGCTCACGGCGCTTGGACGCTGCATTTCAGCCCCGATGGCAAGTATCTCGCCGCCGGCTACCAGCAGCGCTTCCAGCGCGATGCCTTGCTCTTTTGCATTTGGGATGTGGACAAGCGCGAGGCCATTGTGCGCTTGAAGACCACGGCCGGCTGCGGTGAAGTCGATTTCAGCCCCGACAGTAAACGCGCCACCTACATGAAAGGCGTCGGCAAGCTGGTCATTCGCGACCTCGAAGATGACAAAGGCCAGGAACAAGTTCTCAAACTGCCGCAACAGCCGAAGCACGTCGCCTTTCATCCGGATGGCACCAAGTTGGCCGTCACGCTCGAACAAATCGTCGAAGTGCGATCAATTGATCCATGGACCGTGACCGATCAATGGAAGCACCCGGCCGAGGTGATCGGCCTGGCCTGGCGACGCGACGGCAAGTTGCTGGCGACCGCGTGCGGCTACCGCATTTATTTGTGGGAGCCCGGCAAGAAAGAACCGCTGGCCGTGCTACCCGGGCATGAAGGCCTGGTCACGGAAGTCGCCTTCAATCATGCCGGCGACCTGCTCGCCAGCAAAGGCCACGACGGCACCGTGCGCCTTTGGGACGTGGAACTGCGCCGGCAACTCGTGCGCACCACCAGCGTCTTCACAGGTTGCTCGCGCATGCACTTCAGTCCCGACGATAGCCGGCTCGGTTTCGCATCCGACGGCAGCAAACTCTGGTTATGGAATGTCGCCCGCGGGGCCGAGTGCCGCACCCTCGAAGTCCGGCCACCCGCCAACTGGAACTCGTTTGCCGGTTGCTTCAGCAGCGACAGCCGATCCATCGCCGTCACCGGCACCGATGGCTTGCGCATCTGGAATTGGTCCAAAGGGGGCCCGCCGGATTTCGTGCCGCTGCTTGATTTTGCATCCGTGTCATTCGCGCCCGATGGTACCGCATTCACCACAGGCGAAGCCGGCCTACAACGTTGGCCGCTCACAGGCGATGGCTTCAAATCATCGCCAACTCAAGTCGGCGCCGCCACACCAATGCAGCGAGCCGCCCTTTCACGAGACGGCCGGAAGCTGGTGGCCTGCGTTGCAAAAGATGAAGGCGCGATCATCAATCTCGACAAGCCCGACGAGCCGATAGAGTTTGAACACAAGCGACTCCGCTTCGTGGCCATCAACCACGACGGCACTCTGGTCGCCACCGCTCCGTGGTACGGCGACAGCGTCGGCGTGAAAGTGTGGGACGGCGTCACCGGCAAAATAGTCCGCGACCTGCCCGCCTACGCCAGCGCCACCGTGGCGTTCAGCCCGACCGGCAATCAACTCACCGTGGCCACCGAAAGTGAATACCGCCTTTACGATACCACGTCATGGGAGCCAAAGTTGCGCATCGCCAAGTACCCGGAAATCGGCCCCGGCGAAGCATCATACGCCGTCACCCGATCACTGCTGGCACTCCGCCATTCCCCCACGCAACTGCGTCTCGTCGATCCCAAAGATGGCCGCCTCCTCGCCGAACTGCAAACCCCCGCCCAGCGCTCCATCCTCTGGCACACCCTCAGCCCCGACGGCCAAGCCCTCGCCGCCTGCTGCTACGGCGGCGTAGTCCACATCTGGAACCTTCAACTCATCCGACAACAACTCGCCCAGCGCGGATTGGATTGGTGAACCGCGGTTAGCCGCGACGCGAAGGTACTCCGTAGCGGAGCGACTCGACGCAATACAATAATCATCCC
>JANNLP010000135.1:0-9823 GCA_031396905.1 Gemmataceae bacterium | reverse complement strand
CCCCGGACCGAACAGCCTTAGTCCGCCCTGACACGCTTGCCGGGCCGCTTCCAACTCTTCGATGCGCCGCTTCATGCCCTGGTAGTGTTGTTCGATGGCCGCCCATTGCACGGCAACGGCCTTGTCGCAAAAAGTGATGATGCGGCGAATACCAGTTTCCGCAGTGGCCAGCCGATGACCGGGGCCACGAATCAAGTCACGCAGTTGCTCTGTCAGGTATTCGTCCCATTCCTCGCCCAGTTGTTGGCTGGCGTGCGTGAGCGCTTTATAGAACTGGCTCTTTTTCCACAGCGATTCGAGTTCGCGGCCAGTGCCGGGGCCAGCCCATTGCCGCACGCGCTCACACACTTCCTGCGACCACGTGCCGGAATGTTCGTTGGCCATCGGGCCGGCCGATTCCTTCTCGATTTGGTCCAACATGCGCTCGGTGGCTTCGATGGGTGTACCAAGTCGAGCAACGACCGCGCGGCGATTCAACTCCGTCGAAATCGCATCCCACTGTAAACCTGCGTCATTCAACGCGGCAGAAACCAGCCGTTCGATCAGATCGACAGTCGAAGGCAACACGGTTGCTTGCCATACGTCGGCCAACTTGGCGACGGCACGACGAGCGGCTACGCGCAGCAATAGCCCGCGCGGAAACCACGATGTAAAGGTGCCAAAGCTGCGGAACGCGGTCTTTTCTCCGAAGGCTGATCGCCGATCTTTCTCCAGTGTCGGCCCCAGCACAGAAGAAACATCTTGCGTCACGAAAGTCGCCAAGTGCGCCACGGCATCGCGCACGGATTCCGGTGTCCGCTCACGCGCCGCCAACAGATAAACGGCATCGAATGGCGCGCCCGGATCGGTCACGTGCGGACCATCGGGGCCAAAATCCGCGTCGTAAGCCACGTCTGGCTGGCGGAAGTGATTCAACTCAACCAGTGTCGCATAGGAATTAGCCAACTCGTGCCGGGCCGTGGTTGGATCACTCGGGCTGCCGCAAAACGCATATAGGGTCACACTGGCTTCGTTGTAATTGAGTTGTTTGAGCAAGCGGCGGACGGAGTAACCGAAATCCGGGATCATGCCGCTGCCGCCGCCGCTAGCTGATGCGAACACAAAAACGCGCGGGGCCTGCCGTCCACGAGAGAGGCCAGTCTGCGCCGCCGATTGATCAAGTGAATCTGGCAAAGCCGCGATCTGCATTTCTCGTCGCAGGCGGGCATGAAGTCGAGGGTAGTTGTCGACAAAAGACAGCCGACCCAGCGACCGCGAGCCTTGCGGATGCAGGGAACGCGGCATCGCATGCAACTTTTCACGTGGCAACCACGCATTGAGGTTGTCCATCATCCGGCGGCGATAGTTGATCACCGGCTGCAGCGGCATGGCAAACGTCTCACCAATGCCCAACGCCACGTCGGGCGATCCGGACGACGCCGCTTCGAGCGCCGCCGAATCGCAGTCAATCAGAAGGTACCTATACGCTGGAACTTGACTGAGATCGCCGAAACGATCCAGCAGCCGGCAGCGAATGTCGGTGAGTGCCCGTAGGCCGAATGAGCCAATACCGAGGAACAGCGTTGGGCGCAGCACACCACGAATCACATGGGTCGCCGTCGCATCGTGCCGCCCATGCGACATCGCCGGACCGCCCAGATCAACCTCGGCATCGGCGTCTGACCAGGCCGAGCGCGGCTTGCGGGCCGATACAGCGCTGGGTTCGTTGTCGATGCCCCAAATGCTCTCGCTATTGACGGCCTCGGGGTCCGGACCTTCGAGACGATACGTTGCGACGCGACGATGTACAGCCGTTGCCGGGCTTTCCGCAATCGGAATCGCATTGACCGCGATCTCCATCGTCTGTTGATCGTTGACTTCATCGGATCGCGACGGCAGCCTGCCGATGTCCGCTTGATCCTCGGAGTCCGGCGTATCAAGCTCGTTTTGCACGGCAACCTGAGCCAGCGCGTCCACGAATTCTGAACACGAGGCAAATCGTTTCGACGGATCGCGGGCCAGTGCCTTGCCGACAATGGCCCGATCCGCGGCAGCGAGAAACGACAGATCGGGCAACTCGGACATTTTCTGCACGGCAAGCTGGCGGACGTTCTTGCCCGGGAACGGCCGGCGATCCGTCAACAACTCACAGTAGACGATGGCCAAACTGTACTGATCGCTTTGTCGGAACACGCGGCCGGTAAAGTTCTCCGGTGCCGCATAGTTCGGCGACATGCCGCCTTGCAAGCCGGCGTTGCCCGGTCGGCCCAGCGCTTCCACCAGGCCATAGTCAGCTACCTTGACCCGGCTGTTGACAACGAACAGATTGTTCGGCCGAATATTGAGATGGTGCAGATCGTACTTATCCAGGTGGTCGAGTCCATCGGCGGCGTCAAGCAGATAGCGCACGGCGTCGTCGCGCGAAAGCCCGGATTGTCCGCGACTTTGGCAATCCACCAGTAAATCATTGAGGTTGCGTTCGGCAAGCTCCATTACGAGCGCCAGTTCGCCACCGACCACGTCGATTCGTTCAATCAACATCAGCAACGGGTGACGCACTTCACGGATGCGGTTCAGTGCTTTAAGTTCTTTTTCGAGCTTGGTGGCATCGCCGTCGCTATTGTTCACCGCGCTGTATAGGAATTTGATGGCCTTGAAGCCGCCGGTCGGGCAAGTGCATTTCCATACTTCACCAAATCCGCCTGAGCCAATCGGGGCGATCAGGCGGTAGCCGGGTATCGGTTCGGCATCTACTTCGCGCAGCCAGTTCATGGAATGCACCGATGGATCGAGACGGAATGTCCCCGTGGTCCAGCCGGAGGGCGTTCGGCTCGCGTCAACTTTAGGTCCGATTTTGCCGGTTGTCCAATCCTTGGCGCGGCTCTGCGACCGCAGGCTTTTCGCAACTTGCCCCTACAGATGGGACGATCTAATCGGACGGATCAGCACGGCCCCGATCATCGCATCGAATGCGGTGAAATGTGTGGTTCGAGCCGCAAATCGGCGTGTCAATTCCGAGCGGTTTGCGTTTCAATGGGATCAACATTACGCGGAGGGCACTTATGAAACGATTCGCCGCATTTCTTGGTCTCGCGGTTCTCACCGCCACGAACTGCGGCTGCCGGCTGTTCGATCGGCACTGTTGCCGGGCCAAGACACCCCCTTGCGCTGTCGAACCGTATTGCCCGCCTGTGCAACCGGTTTACGGCACACCTGGTGCATTCTCAACGCCTGGGCCGTACGGACCTGGGCCCACAGCGCCGACCACACCGCTACCGCCCATCGGCCAATAACTATCGAGTGCTTCGGCACTGTGTCCCCTCCCTTATCCGGCGGGGACTTTTTTTTCGTTACAACTTTCGTGAGCGGCAATTCTTCGCAGGCTTGCCTCATCATTGATCGCGGCATCAGTCGCACAACACCTTTGCCCATCCGAATAAGCCCCTTCGTACCGCGCATTATTTGTTGAATCCAACCTGATGGCAGTCATACTTGCGCGTCCCGACCATCAGGAGTCACTACCATGCGCCGCTGGTTTGCCATATTTGTGTTGGTTGTCGTGCCGATGCTCAACGGCTGTTGCTGTAACCACGGTTGTGGCTATCGCCTGTTTTGCCGACCATGCATGTTCGGCGGATGCGGTTGCCTTCGCGGCGGCGGCGGCGGTTATTACGATGGCGGTGCCGGCTGCTCATCGTGTTACGGTGGCGCACCAATGGCCGGTCCGCCGATGACCGGTTCTCCAATGATCGGTACACCGCCACCGCCAACGGCTGGCCCGATGATGGGCACTCCGCAAATCGAAAAGCTTTCTGCCACGAACGTGCCGACTCGAGTAATGCGATAATGCATAACGGGATCGAAGCTCGGGGTTCATAAACTCCCAGCATGGCCGATTCCGCGCCGATCACATTGCGTTACGAAGCCGGAACCGTTCTGGTTTCCGGCGCGACCGATGGTGTCGCAGCAACTTTACCTGGCGTTTCTTTCGATCAACGAGTCAAGCTCTTTCGCGCAGAGGGCCGCTGTTATCGCGGCATTGTGGAACGGTTGCGCGCCGACAAGATTGAATACGTTGATGAAGCGCGTTCCTGGCAACCCGTCGAATGGAAGATGAAGGCTGAAAAGCAGCCCTTTCCGCATCAATCCGAGGCGGTAGCGGCATGGCAGGCCGCCGGGAATCGCGGCGTCGTTGTGTTACCCACGGGCACGGGCAAGACTTATGTTGCCGTGTTAGCCATCGCCAAGGTCGGTCGGCCAGCTCTCGTGGTCACGCCGACCATCGACTTGCTCAATCAATGGTATGAAGAGCTATTGCACAGTTTTGGACCGCCGATCGGGTTGCTCGGTGGCGGGCATCATGAGTTACAGCCGCTGACAGTGACGACGTACGATTCGGCATACATCTTTGTTGAAAAATGGGCTAACCGATTCGGCTTGGTCGTATTCGATGAATGCCATCATTTGCCGGGACCAAATGTGCAAGCGGCCGCCCGTGGTGCCCTCGCGCCGTTTCGCCTCGGCCTCACGGCAACGCCGGAGCGGGCTGACAACGCCGACACGCTATTTCCTGAACTCATCGGGCCGACAGTGTATCGGCGCGAGATCAAGGAACTCACCGGCGACTATATGGCAGAGTATGTTGTCGAACGGGTTTATGTGGATCTGTCGCCAGAAGATCAACAGCGGTACACCCAATGCCGCGAACACTATCGTGGATTTCTCGCCAGTTGCGGTTTCTCACTCGGCAGCGCGAATGGACTGAAACGATTCATCATCGAATCAACGCGATCGCGCGAGGGCGCGGCGGCGTGGCGGGCCTTTCAGGATCAGCGCAAGTTGGCCTTGGCCGCACCCGCGAAATTGAACACGCTGGGCGAGTTGTTGGAACGTCATCGCGAAGATCGCACATTGATTTTCACGTCCGATAACGCCACCGTGTACAAGATTGCCCGCCAGTTTCTTGTTCCCGCGATCACGCATCAGACCAAAGCCAAGGAGCGCAAAGCCGTCCTCGACCGGTTCCGCAACGGCGAGTACACGGTATTGGCGACCAGCCAGGTGTTGAATGAAGGTGTCGACGTGCCTGCCGCGGGGGTTGGTATCATCCTCAGCGGCTCTGGCACCGTCCGCGAACACGTCCAACGATTAGGCCGGCTCTTACGCAAATATGAGGACAAACGGGCCATGTTGTACGAAGTTGTCAGTCGCGGCACCGCCGAGGAATTCACGAGCGAACGCCGGCGGCAACATCATGCCTACCGATAGCTGCTTAAGGCTTAGCGAGTTCAAAATGAGAACTATTTGACGCGGCTGGCGTTAACAGCTTATCATGACAATGTCTAATGTCCTGTCGGAGGAGCGATGATGCGATTCACGGCTGCCGTACTTGCAATGACCTTGATGGCGAACTACGGATTGGGTCAGGCACCGGCTATCAAGACGCCGGAACAATCTAAGTTCATCAACGAATACTTCGCCAAGACGTGGAAAGCCAACTCGCTAAAACCGTCTGACAAAGCCAATGAGTTTGAAATATGCCGCCGACTGTTCCTCGACCTATTGGGCCGGATTCCGCAACCGGACGAGGTACGTAGCTTCGTCAATTCCGGGTCCAACCGACAGGCGTTAGTTCACAAACTGCTCTATGACAAGAAATACTCCGAAGAGTTCTGCAATCACATGGCGGATGTGTGGAAGGTGTGGCTGCTGACACGCTCCGGCAATGAGATTTATCACAAGCAAATGAAACTTTGGCTGGAAGAGCAGTTTGCCAAGAATGCCTCATATAAGGACATGGTCAAGGAGTTGGTGACGGCCACCGGCAAGACGAATGGCAATGGCGCGGTCAATTTCGTACTCGCCCATCTCGGTGAAAGCACGCCGCGCGACAAGGTCAAAGAGGAAGGCAACTTCGAGATGGTGCCGATCACCAGTCGCACCACACGGCTGTTCCTCGGCTTGCAGACCCAATGTGTTCAGTGCCACGATCATCCATTCAACCCGGAATGGAAACAGCAAGCCTTCTGGGGTGTCAACGCTTTCTTTCGCCAAGTATCACGCAGCGGCAATCCGATCACCAGGCAACCTAATCGCATGGAACAGGCATCGGTTTTGGAACTGTCCGATGAATCGGGCGTCAATCGCGATGGCGTGGTTTATTATGAACGCCGCAATGGCATGATCCTGCCGACGCCGCTGACGTTTCTCGATGGCCGCCGCGCCGATGGCGCGGCCAGCCCCAGCCGCCGCGAACAATTGGCCGAGATGATTGTGACACACGAGAACTTCCCCAAAGCCATCATCAATCGCTATTGGGGCGTATTGATTGGCCGCGGTTTGAATGAACAAGCGACTGTGGACGACTTCGGCGAACACAACAAGGTCGTTCATCCGGAATTGCTCGATCAACTCGGTAAGGACTTTGCCTACGCCAACTACGATCTTCGCGCCATGCTCTCCTGGATTTGTTGCTCCGACATTTACGGACTTTCCAGCAAAGCAAATGACAAGAACAGTAAGCCGGAGACCGACATTTTTTTCAGTCGCATGTTGCTGAAAACGATGTCGCCAGAGCAAATGTTTGAATCTCTATGGGTAGCCACGCGGGGCAGCACGACGCTCAATCTGGACAAGGACAAGGAAAAACGCAAGGACGACTGGACGCGCCGGCTCGTGACCAACTTCGGCGATGATGAGGGCAATGAGGTGACCTTCAACGGCACTGTCGTGCAGGCACTTCTCATGATCAATGGCAAAGAGATCAACGAGGAGATCAAGTCCGCCGGTGGTACCATTGCACAATCGATGGCGAAACACAAAGGCAACTTCAAGCCCATCGTCAGCGACATCTTCATGGCCGCGCTGGGACGTCCGCCGCGCACAAATGAGCCTGCTACGGTCAACAAGATTGCCAACAAGTACGGCGGCAAATTCGATCAGTCGTTCTTCGGCGACGTGATGTGGGCGCTGCTCAACAGCAACGAGTTTATTTTAAATCACTAGTAGATTCGTTCGTCCTACTGACGAGTCGGATTGGTAGGCGGAAGCTTTAGCTTACGCAGTTGATGGCATCCCGACGAATGCAACTGCGTGAGCTAAAGCTCACGCCTACCAAGCAGCCGAAAGAGCCATGAAAAAGTGCGATTTCTCGTTTCACGCCACCTGTTGCATTGGGTGGGCTTGATGCAACGCCATCATCTCAAGATCGTAAAACACGACTTGTCCATCGCCGATGCCGGTCGCCAGAAAGCGGCCGTCGGCGCTGATGGCTACCGAGTGAATCATCGTCTTATCAATTTGCCATTCACGCACTTTGGCTTGTTGCGTGACTTCCCACATACAGACTTGCCCACCGTCGGCAATCGATACGAGGAGACTACCGTTGCCGATGAAGCGGACCTTGCGAATGCCGGTGCCATTGGCCGTAAGTGTCGCAACTGGATCCGTCGCTTCGCCAGCGCCGTCCCACAGTTTGATCGTGCCATCGATGCTAGCCGATGCCAGCAGTGAACCATCCGGCACCAGGTCCAGCGATACGATCGTGTCTTTATGCCCTTGAAACACATTTCGCTGCGTGTTCCAGAAACGGCCCGGTTCCCACATGACAATGGTCTTGTCCACACCGGCCGAGTAGACGCGCTTGCCGCATTGCGAATACACCAGCGCGCACAATTCACCGGAATGGCCTTTGAGCATGGTCGGCTTGCGGCCCATCGCATCGTACATCAGCACCGTCGCCAATGACCCCGCGGCCACAGTATTCCCGTCCGGTGAGATCGCGAAACAACTGGTCCGATATTGATCGTTGACGAAGCGTGAGCGCACGGTCTTATTCGGCCCGGCCCATTCCCAGCGCCAGTTGTGCCCATCCATTGCCGTCGAGCCGGAGTACAGCACTTTGCCGCCGGGGCCAAACTTCAGGTGATGGACTTCGCCCAACCCCTGGTTCTGATCGAGCGGTTTCTCTTGCGGCCGGGCCAATCCGACATCCCACAACCGAACGCTGCCATCCAAGCCGCCCGTTGCGAGGTAATGACCATCCGGCGAGAATTCGAGTGCTGTGACATAACCCTGATGTCCCTGCAGTACCGCCAGTTTCTTGGCGGGCAGAATTAGGCTGTCGGCGGCGAACATCTGCGTCTGTTCACAGATTTGCGATTGCTGGCGTTCCAACTCGGCCACTTGGGCCGCCGCCGCGATAATCTTGCCTGCACCCTCGCTATTTCCCTTGCCAGTGCGCACAGAGGACGGCAGCGAGGAAATCGCGTCCGACAACTCAGCCGGCGTCTGAAAGCGGGACTCTGGCTTCTTCGACATGAGCCGCTGCACAATCCCCGACACCTCGGCGGGAACCCCGGGGCGAATCTGTTCCAGCGGCATCGGCGTGGCGTTTTGATGTTGAAGCAACTTCTCCACACTGGTGCCGGTTGGAAACGGTGGCCGGCCCGTCAATAGGAAGTAGAAGGTGCAGCCCAAGCTGTATAGATCCGCGCGGATGTCCACCCTGCTGGCGTCACGGGCCTGCTCGGGTGCGATGTAATCCGGCGTGCCGATCACCGAGCCTTGCATGGTCAGCGCGGTCAACGTGTCGTGGTCGTCCAACGACTCGCTAAAACGGACCAAACCAAGATCGAGGATTTTGACGACACCGCCGGGGCTGCCTCGCGGCACGGGCAAAGGCGTATCGCCCGGTTTCGCCAACGAACCTGAGCCGGGCTTCATGCCGCCCTTGCGCATGGCCATCGGGTTGGATGGCCGCGTTACGAGTAAGTTCGATGGTTTGATGTCGCGATGCACCATGCCGAATTCAAACGCATGTTGCAGACCATTGGCCGCTTGTCGGACAAAATCCACGGCGTGCGGGACCGCCAATGGCCCTTGCGTCTGGACCATCTTCATCAGGTCCACGCCATCGACGTATTCCATGGCGATGAAGTGCGTGTCGTTGAATTCATTGTAATCAAACAGGATTACGATGTTCGGATGCAATAACTGTGCGACCGCTTGCGCTTCGCGCTGAAAGCGCCGTATCAATTCGTCGTCGTTGGAAGTAATGCGCATTGCCTGCGAACGGATCATCTTCAGCGCGACCATTCGGCCGAGCCGCAGGTGTGCAGCTTTGTAGACGCTGCCCATGCCGCCCTGGCCGAGATGTTCGAGCAGACGGTATTCACCGAACAGCAGCGAGGCCGCGTTGTCGGAAAAAATCAACTCGATTTGATATGCCGTGAGCCAATTCCATTCGATGAGTTGTTGAGCGAGAGCCTCGCCATCGCGGTAGTTTGCGACAGACGCGACGATCTCCTCAAGCTGACCGGCGTCAAGCAGCCGGTGCTCTTCGAGCGTGCGCACAAGATCGTTCGCCGACAGACTCATGGAAGGTGAGTCGCCCCGTTACGGGAATCCGGTCGAGCCGGACGGAGTGTGACCTTTGGAACTGTAGCTCAGGTTTTTGGCGTGTGAAGCATGAGAACAGGCCTGCCATCCTATCCGGTCGGCAGGCCTGTTTTGGGTGTGATCGTAGCGGTTGTTACTTTCGTTCCGCCTTGGGCAGGTCCGCCAGCTCTTCTTTCACGGAGGAGTAATGGCTGAACTCCATGCTAAAACTGGCCGTGCCGCTGGTGGCCCCGCGCAGGTCGGTCGTGTATCCGAACAGATTCGCCAGTGGAATCTGTGACTTGATCATGCTGCGGCCCTTGTCATTGGACATTTCCATGATGATGCCGCGGCGGCGGTTGATGTCGCCGGCGATGGCACCCTGGTGCGCTTCCGGCGAGACGACCACCACATTCATGATGGGTTCCAATAGCGTGATGCCGGCTTCCGCCTGGGCATCGCGGAA
>JANNLP010000109.1:0-2475 GCA_031396905.1 Gemmataceae bacterium | reverse complement strand
TGCCAGCCTTCGTGATCTTGGTGTCTTTGGCGTCGACTTGTTTCTTGCCGTCGAGCCAACACTCGATGGTGTCGCCGACATGTTTGATCGTGAGTGTGTGCCATTCACCGACTGGCATGGTGACCGCATCCTTGCTGACGAGTTGCGTGCGGACACCGGCGATCACATGATACAGGCGGTAATTTTCTTCCAGCGGGTTCATCCGCGCGATGTAGTAGTTGTCGGCATCCTGGTAACGCCAGACGATGCCGCCGCCCTGGTCGATGTCGCCTTTATTGGCCTTGAACGAGACCTTGATCTCCACGTCCTTGTAGTTTGGCTTCTCGGCCACACACAGGTTGAACATGGCCTTCGGACTCTCGGCCGTTTGTGCCAACACGTACCCGGTCTTGGACGGCGCTGTCTTGTCCTCGACGACTTTCCAAACGCTGCCTTCGCCTTTGCCCGTCTTGTCCACTTTCCAGCCGGTTGGCACTTTACCGAGGTCGCCTTTGCCAAAGCGCATGACTTTTGGCTCGTCGCCTGCGGTTGCAAAGCCGGCTGCGACAAACACAGCGAGGCAAATTCCCCTTGAAGACATGCTGCTATGAGTCATGTTGATCGTCCCTTCGCTTGCTTCGGGAAAACGAGTCGGACGCGCGTGCCACGACCGACATCACTTTCAATAGTGCAGGTGCCGCCATGCAGCGCGGCGATTGATTTCACCAATGCTAGTCCCAATCCTACTGACCCGGACGATGATGTGCGCGATGGATCCGCGCGATAGAAGCGGTCGAAGACATGTGGTAGGTGTTCCGCGGCGATGCCTGTGCCGGTGTCGGCGACCTCAACGGTGACTGTGTCGCCGTCGCCTGTAGCGTTCAAGGTGATGCTGCCACCACGTGGCGTGTGCGCGAGTGCGTTGCCGATCAGGTTGCTGATTGCTTGTTGAAACTGGGTTCGATCCAATGCGGCGGAAACGCCAGCCGCCGCGTGCACCTTCAGCGTCACGCCTGCTTCCTCGGTAGCGGCGGCAAAGAACTCGCGGACGGTTGCCAGCTCGCGCGCGACGTCCAGTCGTTCGCGGATCACTTGCGTTTGAGGGCTTTCGGCCCGGGCGAGAAACAACAAGCTATCAATCAAATGTGAGAGCCGTGCATATTCTTCCAACCCGGAGGTCAGCACTTCACGATAGTGCTCCGGTTCACGCGGCTGGTTCAGGGCGACTTCAGTCTCGCCGCGAAGATTGTTGATCGGTGTCCGCAATTCATGGGCGATGTCCGCCGAGAAGCGCTCCAGCCGACGGAACGAATCTTCCAGACGGTTGAGCATTTCGTTGAAAGTGCCGGCCAAATTCGCGAGTTCGCTCGGTAGTTGGCTGTCGTCGAGGCGTTCATGCAGCGTGCTGGATTGCACCCGTCGGGCCGCGAGCGTGATGTCTTGAATGGGCCGCAAGCCACGTCGGGCCAGGCCGTGCCCCACGATTCCGCAGACGAGTAACGACACGACGAGGGTGGCGCCGGCGTAACAGCGAAAGCGAAAGAGCAGGTCTTCCTCGATCGTGCGGTCCATTGCCACATGAATGTTGCGCGCGGGTTCGCCCGGCACTTTGACGGCAATGGCCCGAAAAGTCCGCCGCGGAGTGCCGGCCATTGATTCGAGTTCCATCGAATGCCGGGCGGCAGTATCGAACGGAACGGCTGATGCAAAGTCGCTGACAGGAAGCAATTGATCCATGCCCGTCGTGGCCGCGATGGTCATGCCGCTTGCGTCAAGGACACGCAGATACAAACGGGCAATACCCTGCGTTCCCGATTCGCGCACGATCTCCGCACGGAGTTCGTGCAGATCAGCGGGAGCTTCGCGTAAGATCGCCAGGACCATGCTGGCCTTGTCGAGCAGAAATTGGTCGTCTTCATGTTCGAGAGTGGCGACGAGCGCCCAGTAAAGAAAGCCGACGGCGGCCAGGATCAGGACGAACGTGGAAGCGGTGTACCACGCCGTGAGCCGGGCTGCCAGCGACCAGCGCCGGGCCGAGTCACCCGCGGTCTTCGAGGACATAGCCGACGCCCCGGACAGTGTGGAGGAGTTTGCGACCATACGGATCGTCGATTTTCCCGCGTAGCCGGCGGACGTGCACATCGACCATGTTGGACGTGCCTTCGTATTCCATGTCCCAGACCTCGCGGGCGATCAGCTCGCGCGACAGCGGCTTGGCCAGACTGCGTGCCAGCAGCACGAGGAGCGCCAACTCTTTCGGTGTCAGCTCCATTCGTTGGCCGCCGCGATTGGCTCGCCCATGAACAACGTCGATCTCAAGATCGGCGACGCGCAACGTATCCGGTTGATTGCCCGTGGTGCGTCGCAATACAGATTGGACACGGGCCAACAACTCCGCGAACGCGAATGGCTTGACTAGGTAGTCATCCGCACCCAGCTGCAATCCCTTCACGCGATCACGAAGATTGTCGCGGGCCGTGAGGAACAACACGGGCG
>JANNLP010000062.1:0-25864 GCA_031396905.1 Gemmataceae bacterium | reverse complement strand
GCCATGTTTGCGCTGTGTGTTCGAAGCCGCACCCGGACCCGGCGAGGCAGCAACATGCGAAACGGCTGGTGTCGTCGCGCCTGCGGTGAGCGTGGTGGCCAGCCTGCAAGCAACCGAAGCGCTGAAGTTGCTGGCGGGCCGCCGCGATGCCGTCAATCGCGACCTTATCTACATCGACGTGTGGGAGAATACTTACAAGAAGGTCAAGATCGCCGGCCTGAAAGGCAAAGTCGATTGTCCATGCTGCGGTCGCGGCCAATACGAGTGGCTCGACGGCGAACACGGCGCGACAACCACTACCCTGTGCGGACGCAATGCCGTGCAAGTCAGCCACCGCACACCGGTTCCGCTGAAGTTTACGGAGTTAGCCGAGCAATTACGGCCACTGGGCGCGGTGAGCTTCAACAAGTTCCTGCTAAAGTTTACCATCGGCGACCACAACTTCACCATCTTCCCCGACGGCCGAGCCATTATCCAGGGCACGGATGACCCGGACAAAGCGCGAACGCTGTATGCGAAGTACATCGGGCATTGAAGGCGAACGTCGAAGCGTCAGCTCGACGTGGTGTCCAAAAACGTCGAGCTGACGCTTCAACGCTCGCTAATTTGAGCGAGTACTTCCGCGAACCGCCGCTCCGCCGCCGCTGGATCCGCAAACTGCCGTCGCTCCACGATCAGCCATTTGAGCCATTGTGCCAGCCGTGCCACCGGACCAGTTCGGCCGAGCACCTGCAACAACTCCCACTCCATAGGTTGCAATGGCCGCGAAGGTTCATAGATCTCGGCGATTCGTTGCTTCACCTCCACGTTGATCGCGCCAAACAACCTCGATAAGTCGCTGGTCACTGAATCCACACGCACGGCGGCGCAGTCGATGATGCCGCTGAAGTGGTCGTGGTGTATCAGTACATTGCCGGGCCATAAGTCGCCGTGAATGGTCTGCATGGGCACCGGTCGATTCAACCATGGCCGCAGTGCCATGCGCGACGGTGTGATTTGGCGCGACAGCAAGCTAACGGCGTGCGCCAACTTGTCCGTTGCCGCGGTCGCCACATTCGCTTCTTCCCATTCATCCAGTATGGCCCACTGACGTGCCACGGTATCCGAGGGTTGCGAAGGCAGTACCGGTAATTCCCAACGAATGTGTAACTTTGCGACTGCCTCTATTGTTGTTGGCACAACGTCCTGAGTGGCGGAGCCCTCGCACCACGTCATCAAATCCCACAAGCGACCCTGGCCCTCCATGACCGTTGTGCCAAATCGAATTGGCACCGTTTGCGGCATCAAGTCCGGCCCGGCCACGGCAATACGCTGATGAATCGCAACCAATCGTCGGGCATCACCCCAGTCCGGTGGATAGGCCTTGAGCGCGAATTGAGCTGGGCCGGATTGCACGCGCCACACGATCGCGCCGCTGAAGCCGGCGAATGAGTCCACCAACCGGCAACTGGGCAGGCCAAACGCTTCCAGAGCTGTCAGCGGATTGAGAGACATGTTGGCGCACGGGTTAACGGCGTATGGCGGCAGGGTCCATCACGTAAACAGGTTGTCCCGAGCGGCGAACGAAGTCGACCGCGTGTGCCGGATAACAGCCCATCCAAATTGTGACCACGGCACACACGGCCAATGCCAACGCGCCGGCCCAACCAACATGTCCCGGCAGAGGTTTGATGGCCGAACGCAAATACATCGCGCCGACCACCCGAAGATAATAGAACGCACCGATGGCCGCATTGATGGCAGCGATGATCGCCAGCCACAGAAACATACGATCCTGCGCCTGACTCTGCGTGGTCAACGCACTCATGAACAGCATGAATTTGCCTGTGAATCCCGCCGTCAGTGGCAATCCGATCATGCTGAACAGAAACAATGCGAACGCCGCTGCCAGGCTTGGATGTGTGCCGCTTAACCCGGCCAGCTCGTCGATCTGCGTAACTTGCCGCTCGCGCGTTGACACGGCTTGCAGCACCGTGAACGCGCCGACTGTCATCGCGCCGTATGCGATCAAGTAGAACAGCAATGCCGGCAAGCCGTTGTTGCCGCCGCTTTCCAGATGCGACACCGTGGCCAAACCCATCAGCATGTAACCCGAGTGGGCGATGCCGGAATAAGCGAGCATCCGCTTGATATCGGTCTGCCAGACGGCGACAACATTGCCGACCGTCATGGTGAGGGTCGCGAGAATCCACAAGAGTAGCGGTAGCCGCGTACCCAGATCCAGCGTGTGCAGGATCGGCCCCGGCCCGACGAAGCCGAACAAGTGGATCAAAGCGACAAAGCCGGCAACTTTGGGAATGAACGCCAACAGGGCGGCCGGCCCGTTCGCAGTGCCTTCGTACACATCCGGCGCATAGAAATGAAACGGCACCGCCGTGATGCGAAAGCCGATGCCGGCTACGATCATCACGAATGCTGCCATGAGCAGCGCCGGCAGTTGTGGCAGGTCTTGCCGCGTCAGTGCTTCGTGAATGGCAGCGAGGTTGGTCGTCCCCGTCACGCCATAAAGGTAGCTGAATCCGAAGAGCAAAAGCGCCGACGAAAAGATGCTGAGCAGAAAGTACTTCACGGCCGCTTCCTGCGCCGGTTTGCCGGTGCGCGGTAGATACAGCATCACGTAGGTGGGAATGGAGATTAGTTCGAGGGCAAGGAACAGCGTGATCAATTCGTTGGCCGAGCCGACCAGTGCCGTGCCTGCCGTCAGCGCCAGCAAACACGCAAAATAATCCGGTGCCTGCTCGTCGGCCAATTCGTCCCAGCTCATCAGCAACAAGACGATGCCGCCGACAAGGGCTACAATCCGCGTGTAAAACGTCAATTGACCCGGCCACAACGAACTGACGGTGGGGCGCAGTTCGCTTAAGTCCACGGGATCGCAGAACATGACAATGGCCGAGCCGATGAAACCGGCGATGGCGATCGCGCCCCACAGACATTTGCTCTGGTAAAACGCGCCGCCAAGAAACACGATGCATGCCGCCAACACCAGCGCAGCTTCGGGCGCTGCCAGGCGGAAAACGGATTGCAGTGTGGTGACGGTCAGATCCACAAGTCGCTCACTGGTTCTTGGTCATGGCAGCCCGGTCGCGGGCGGCATCGGCAATCTTCACCACGGTGTTCACGTCGCGGCGGGCCGAGTCCAGCACCGGCTGCGGGAACAGTCCGAGCACGATGCAGGCGATGGCCACCGGCACAATGGCGGCCAACTCGCGGCCATTCAAATCACCCACAACATGGCCATCATGGTGAGGCTCATGCAGCGGGCCGAAGAACACGTTCTTCAACATTGTGAACAGATACCAGCCGCCCATAAAGATGCCACAGGCGATGATGAAGACCAGCAGATTGCTGGAAACCCCCGGCACGTTCATGGTGTAGGTGCCGGCCAGGATCAGCATCTCGCCGACGAAACCGTTCAGCCCCGGAAAGCCGACGCTGGTCAGGCAAATGAAGACCATGAAGAAGCTCAGCAGCTTAAGCCGTGCCGCCATGCCGCCGTAGTCCGGAATCATGCGCGTGTGGTAGCGTTCATACAACATGCCGACGAGCAGGAACAATCCACCGGTCGAGAGGCCGTGGTTGATCATCTGCAGCAGCCCGCCGTTAATGCCGGCCGAGTTCAACGTGAACAGACCAAGCACGCAGAAACCCATGTGCGAGACGGAACTGTAAGCCACCATCTTCTTCACGTCCTGCTGGGCGAAAGCGCAGAGCGCACCGTAAATGATGCCGATCGCCGCGAGCGTGCCAAGTAACGGTACGCCTATGCTCAGCGCGGCATCCGGGCACAACGGAATGGCCAAGCGCAGGAAGCCATAGCTGCCGAGCTTGAGCAGCACGCCGGCTAGCAGCACCGAACCGGCCGTCGGCGCTTCCACGTGGGCCAGCGGCAACCACGTATGCACCGGAAACAGCGGCACTTTCACGGCAAACCCGGCGGTCATCGCCAAGAAAACCATCAACTGAATTTGATGCCAGTATTCGCGAATGCGTGTATCTTCCATCCGCAGTTGCTGTTGCACCAACTCGATCAGGCGCGGGATGGCGAAGGTCAACTCGCCGGTCTGGTTCTTGCAGGCGATCACGATACCGATGAGGCCAAGCAGTGCAATCACGCTGCCGGCCAGCGTGAACAGGAAGAACTTGCGGGCGGCATCCCGACGCAACGGCCCGCCCCACACGCCGATGAGGAAGTACAGCGGCACCAGCGTCAGTTCGAAGAACACGTAGAAGAGAATGAGGTCGAACGACACGAACACGCCCAACATTCCTGTTTCGAGAATCAACAGCCACGCGTAAAACTCGTTGCCGCGCTCAGTGATAGCCGTCCACGATATGAGTACCGAAGGCACCATGAGGAACGACGTCAACACGATGAGCCACAGGTTCAAGCCATCAATGCCGACGTAAAACTGTATCGCCGCCGGTCTGGAATCGGTACCCACGGGCAGCAAGTCAATGCGAGTCACATCATTAGGCGCGAAACTCAAGGCTTCGGCATCGGTCGGTGCTGGCGTTCTTGCGGAAAGCCTCGTGATAGCGGGCAACATCAATGCGACCGTGAGTGCCAAATTGATCATCACTGACGCAAGGGCGACCCAACGCGCGGATGCTGCACCACCACGGCCGCATAGCGCAGCAATAACCGCTCCGATGAGCGGCACCACAAGGATCAACCACACCAGCATCTGCGAGTCCAACATGTCTCCGTTATCGCGCGAAGGCGAGTATGGCGATGAATACGGTTAGCCCGAGCAGCATGGCCAAGGCGTAAAACTGCACGAGGCCATTCTGCACCGGCCGCAACAATCCGCCGAATAGCCGCGGCAATCGCCCCACCGCATCCACAATGCCGTCGATCAGCATGTCGAAGACCTTGCTAATGACGGCCAGGGCCGCCAATGGCCCCGCGGCAATCACGGCGTAGATTTCGTCGAAGTAGAATCGGTTGAGCGACAGCCGATGCAAGGCCGGTGCACGCGAGGCGATGACATCGGCGGTGCCCGGCTTAACGACATAGACGAAGTACGCGCTCACGATTCCAAACATGGCCAGCACCGTGCTCACGGCCATCAAAACGTAGTTCGCATGGTGTTCATGCACGGCGAAATATTTGAGAAAGTCCGGTGTGTTCTCCACAAAGTGGCCGAAGACATGATTGACGGCTAAAGCGCCTCCGACCAGGACCGCGCCGGCGGCAAGCACCATCAATGGGACCGTCATTACCGCTGGCGATTCGTGGGCAACCACGGCAACATGATGATCATTATGATGATCGTGTCCATGACTTCCGGCTTCCGGTGGAATGACTTCCTTACCCCAGAATGTGCGGAAGTAAGCCCGCGAAGTGTAGAACGCGGTCAGCAATGCCGTCATAAGTAGCGCGGCGAACACGCATAGATATATTGCCGCGAACACATCGCCATGAGTGGCTTCCTGCGACACCGCCAGAATCTCATCCTTGCTCCAAAAGCCTGAAAGCGGCGGCAATCCGGCCAAGGCAAACGCTCCGCAGGCGAAAGTGGCATGTGTGATCGGCAGCGCCTTTCGCAAGCCGCCGATACGGCGCATGTCGATCACGCCCCCCATCGCGTGCATCACGCTGCCTGAAGCAAGGAACAATAGCGCCTTGAAGAACGCGTGCGTGAACAGGTGAAAAAGCGCAGCTGTGACGGCGAACGCTGCAAGTTTGCCCTGCCCGCAGCCCAGCGCGGCAAACATGTAACCGAGTTGGCTTACGGTGGAATAGGCCATCACCCGCTTCAAGTCGTGTTGCGTCAACGCAATCAACGCTGCCAATAGCGCGGTGAACGCCCCAATGCCGGCGACCACGACCAGCGCGGTCGGTGCCAGGACAAAGAGCGGCATACAGCGTGCCACAAGGTAAACACCGGCCGTCACCATTGTCGCGGCATGGATCAACGCCGACGCCGGCGTCGGACCTTCCATCGCATCGGGCAACCACACATGCAATGGAAACTGCGCCGACTTGCCGACCGCGCCGCAGAACAGCAGCAAACATGCGGTCGTCAGGATCGGTTCAACGGGTTGCCCGCGAACGGTCTCAAAGAGCGTCGGCAGACTGAGCGTGCCGAATTTCGACCACAACAGGAAGATGCCCAGCGCGAAGCCGGCGTCGCCGAGTCGGGTTACCAAAAACGCCTTGCGAGCCGCGGCGGCGGCCGTCGGCTTGGCGAACCAGAAGCCGATGAGCAGATAGGAACAGATGCCGACGCCTTCCCAGAAGCCATAAAGCACCAGCAGATTGTCGGTCAGCACCAGCCCGCACATCGAGAACACGAAGCCGCTGAAGACCGCGAAATAGCGCGGGTAACCGGGGTCGCCATGCATGTAGCCGGCCGAATAAATGGCGATCCACGTGCCAATAAAAGTAATCGCCGTCAGCATCACGGCGCTGAGTGGATCAATGGCCAGTCGCAGGCCCACGCTCACGCCGCCGGCCGAGAACCACGGCAGCGTGTCGGTTTGCAACAGCGAGACTGAGTCGTGATGCCCGTGCAATTGCCACAGTGCATGCAATGATATTCCGCACGCGCCGGCCGCACCGAGAATCACCGGCCAATGACTTTGGCCCTTGAGCAACTTGCCGAACAGGCCAACCAGAATGCCCGCTCCCAATGGCAGCGCGAGAATTAACCAGAGGTGGCTATGCATCGCCGCCTCCTTCGATACGTGGCGGCGGCAAGCGGCCAGCCACGGCAAGAATCGGCTGCGCTTCTTCGGCCGGCGGCGCGGGCAACCGCTCCACATCCAATGTTGGCTCCAGGTCCGGATCGCGCAAGTCCTGCCACAAACTCACATCGAGCGACTTGCGGGAGCGGTACAGCATGAGAATCAATGCCAACGCCAAGCCCGCTTCGCAAGCGGCCACCGTGACAATGAACAACGCGAACGCCTGCCCGTGCAAGTGACCATGATGGCTGGCAAAGGCCACGAGATTGAGCGCGACGCCCTGCAGCATCAGTTCCGCGCATAGAAACAGCGTAATGAGGTTGCGTCGGGTAAGAAAGCCAACCGCGCCCAATACGAAAAGTGCCGCGCCGACCGTCAACGAATGCCCGAGAGGAACGCTCATGCGACCTTCCTCCCGGTGCGCTGGGCGATGGCAATCGTGCCGATGGTGGCCACCAGCAACAATGTGCCTGCCAATTCCACGGCGAGCAGGTAGTCGCTGAACAACACCCGGCCGAGCGCGGCCACATTGCCGGCGGGCAATCGGCGATCGCGAGCCACATTGGCAGGAGGACCACCGAATTCCGAAAGCGTCAGATGCTGCGGCGGCGGAAAGTCGCCGATCCACCGCTGTGCGGATGCCATGGCCTCGCGAAGGATTGCGAGTTCTTTCGCCAACGCGTCCGACGACGGATCGGCTTTCACACGCGTCATGCTCTGCTGCAGGCGCTGCGCCAGGTCATCCTTAACGGCAACATGCCCACTCAAATTGTTCAGCGCGTCATCAATGTCTTGTAAAGTGGCGTTCGGCGAATCTGCGGCGGCGATGACGGCGTCGAGTTCGTGAACATCGTAATGGCCATGAATCAGGGCAAACAACACTCCCAGCAACAATGCACCGGCGGCGCACGCCAACAGTGGCTCACGCGACCGGTCGTCGGCATCGCTGGCACCGTGATGCTGGCACAACATGATGACGAACAGAAAGGTTACGACAATCGCGCCGGCATAGATGATAATCGCGCCCGCCGCGAGGAAAGGCGCGCCGTGCAGCAGAAACAGGCCACACACACTTAAGACCACAAGCGCGAATGACACGGCACCACGGGCGGGATTCGGTTGCGTGATCAGTTGTACCGCGCCGAATAACGCAAGGCTGGCAAAGCAGTAAAACAGCGTCGATTCGACCCATGGCAAAGTGACCGAGTCGCGGGCTAATTGCCAGCCGGCCAGTGTCAGCGCCGCCAATCCCAGCGCCGCCCCAAAGAATCGCGGCGGCGCACTGGGCCGGGGCAGCAGCAGATAAACTCCCAGCAGACCTAAAAAGGCCGGCAGGAAGTCCGCGATTTGCAATGATGGTGGCACTGCCGCCATGTTCTCCCATGTCGCAATAAATGCGACTATTTCTTTCCCGGTTCGCTCGCGACGCTGAGCCGGCCGCCATGCGTCCGCACGGGGTCTTTTGCGGCACTTTCCTTCGTCGACATATCGAAGACGCCGAGCAACTTCTCCTTGTCGAAGAGCATCTCTTCGCGCGACAAACCGGTGAGGTCGTACAGCGAGGTCAGCTCAATCGCATCCACCGGACACGCTTCCTCGCACATACCACAGTAGATGCAACGCAGCTCGTCGATGACAAATGTTTCCGGGTACTTTTCCCGATCCGGCCACGGCGACGGGGCGGCCACAATGTCGATGCAATGGGCCGGGCACGCAGTGGAACACATGTAGCAGGCGACGCATTTCACACGGCCCGCTTCATCGCGGTTGAGCCGGTGCACTCCGCGGTAATTGGCCGGCAGGTTCGGCTCCTGTTCCGGGTATTGCTCCGTGACTTTCGGCCCGATCATGTGCTTGAGCGTGGTACCCATCCCCGAGAAAATCGCCGGGAAGTACAACAAGTCGCTGAAGCCCATCTTCGGCGTCGAAACCCACTTCACATCTTTGGCGGCGATTGGCATCTTTGTTTCTCGCGGGCAGCGTGCTAGACGACAGTCGGTCGGGAATCGGGAATCGGGTGTCGGGAATCGGGAGGAAGAACGGGACCCACTCCCGAAGCCCGAATCCCAATCCCCGACACCCGTCTTACAGGGGCATTGATCTTACGATTCGCCTGACTCAACTCGATCAGGCCCCACAGTACGAAGACCACTATCGACGCGGCCGTCATCCACCAGCGTTCGCCGTGAAACTCCTGCACGAACAAGCCGACCAGCAGATTGACGGTGGCCAGCGGGATCATGGTCTTCCAGGCCAGGTGCATGAGTTGATCGAAGCGGAAGCGCGGGATGGTCCAGCGGATCACCATGTACAGGCAGATGAAGAAACCGAGCTTGGCCATCAGCACCGCAAACTTGATCGCCCAGCCTGTCCAACCGGGGAAGGTCGTCAGCCCGCCGAAGTGCCACCCGCCGAGGAACAGCACGCTGACCATGAGGCTGGTGGTTATCATGTGCGTGTATTCGCCGAGAAAGAACAGACCAAATTTCATGCTCGAGTATTCAGTGTGATAACCGCCAACGAGTTCCTGCTCGGCTTCGGGCAAGTCGAACGGCAGGCGATTGCACTCGGCGAAGGCACCCGTGAGGAACAGGATGAACGCCAGCGGTTGATAGAAGATATTCCAGCCGTGCGTCACCTGGTCCTGCACAATGGTCTCGAGGTTGAGCGAGCCGGCAAACAGCACCACGCCCAGCACCGACATGCCGAGCGGGATCTCATAGCTGATAAGCTGTGCACTCGATCGCAATGCGCCGAGCATCGAGTATTTGTTATTTGACGACCAACCGCCAAGGATGATGCCGTAGACGGCCAAACTCGTCACCGCGAAGGTGAACAGGAATCCAATGTCCACACCAGGAGCGATCACGCAGCGATCAGTCGCGAAAGCCGTTTGATACTGTTCCATCGCCGCAGTGTACGACGCGACATCGGGTTGCGGCAGCGGCATGGCCACTGTCGCACCGAAGGGCACCACGGCTAGTGCCAACAACGCCGTTGCAGCGGCTACGCCTGGTGCCAGCAAGTAGAACACGCGATCCACATGGGCCGGGATGATGTCTTCCTTGATCAGCATCTTGATGCCGTCTGCCAGCGGCTGCAGCAAGCCCCACGGCCCGACGCGATTCGGCCCAATACGGTCCTGCATCCATGCGGAAATCCAGCGTTCGAGCAGCACCAAATACGCAACGAGAGTCAGCACGCCAACCATGACGATGGCAATGATGATGACCGGCATGAGCTGCTCAAGCGTCGGCATGATCTAGTGTGCGACCCCGTTGGCCAGGGGCAGTTCCATCCGCGTGCCGCGCGGCACGATCTGGGCGGGCAGATTCTTCAGCTCGGCGATGGCTGCGGCGATCTCTGGCCGCAGATCACCGGAGCGAAACAGACCTTTACGGCCCAGCAACTCCGCAAACACGTGGCCCTCGCTCCGCGCTTCACCCGGCGGCTGCGTCGCCTTGGCCATCGACTGAGCGAGGCCGGCGTGATTGACAAACGTGCCGTCCTTCTCGGCCCATGCGGCCGATGGCAGCAAGTAATTGGCAATGGCAGCGAGCGGCGAATCCAACAAATCCTGCAAAACAACAAGCCCGCACTTTACTAGCGCTTCGCCGTGCTGTTGGGTGAACGGCGAAGTCTTGAGCGGGTAGCCCGTACCGCGCGGATAGCCGGCCGTGATCCACATCGCTTTGAATGAACCGGCGTTGGCGACCACGTCTTCAAACGGCGTCACCTTGGCCGCGAAATGTTTCAACACCGTTTCGACGCCGCGACGGTTCGGGCACTTCTCGGAACGGATCGTGAACTTGGTCGGCTCAACCGGCCGACCGCGTCGATCTTTGGGATAACGATCATCTTCGCCAACGATGGGCACCGGACCGAGTGCCAGCGTTGCTTTCGGGAAATTGCGGAACCACGATGCGAATAAGAATGCTTCTTCCACCGTGAGAAACGGCGACAGCACGGCCGCGACCGGGCCTTGGACGGCCAACGTTGTGAACCGCGTTTGCAGCGTCTTCAATAAGTCTGTCCACTGTCGTGGCGTGCGACCTTTGTCCGTCTTCTCCGTTGGCCGCCGCAATCGGTCGGCTTCGTTGACGTAGTGAAAGCCCCAGCGGCCCTCGTCACACATGTACCAGCCCTGTGCTTCCGGGTTCTCACGAGGTCGCAACCGGTACACGGCTTCTTTGTTCGCATCCACATCAATGGAGCAACCAGTGGAACAGCCGGCACAGACGCTGGGAGTCTCTTTCAGAAACCAAACTCGTTGCTTGTAAAGAAAGTCCTTGCTGCCCAGCGCGCCGACAGGACACAGATCAACGACGTTGCCCGAGAGTTTGTTCTCCAGCGGCTCGCCGGGGAAGATGTCAATCTCGGCATGGTCGCCGCGATCGACGATTGTCAACTCGGATGTGCCGGAGATTTCCCGTGTGAAGCGCACGCACCGCGAACACATGATGCAGCGGTCGGTGAACAGCGTGATCTTCGAGCTGATATCTGGCTTATTCGGCGGCGTGCGCTTGTCGTCGTGCATCCGGCTTGTTGCACGGCCATAAACGTAGCTGTAGTCCTGCAACTTGCATTCGCCGGCCTTGTCGCACACCGGACAATCCAGCGGATGATTGAGCAATAGCCCTTCGAGAGTATCAGCCTGGGCACGCTTTGCCCGCTCGCCGGGTTTGCCATACTTGGGATCGTACCCCAATGCCGGCAGACTCTTCGGCCGCTTGTCGTACTCAGCGGTGAGGATCACGGTGCCGTCCTTGACCGGAGTCTGACAACCCGGCGTCACCTTGGGTTGCATGACAACTGAGCCATCGGGCTTGCGCTCGCCGACTTCGACGAGACACATTCTGCAACTGGCCACGACTGATAACGACGGGTGCCAGCAATAATGGGGAATGAACACATCCGCGCGGTCGGCCGCCTGGATGCAATTCAAGCGTGCGTCGCCAATTTCGACGGGTTGATCGTTGACGTAAACGGTCGGCATTGTTGGCTGGGGGTTCGCGGTCAGCGTTTTTGCTGGGCCAGGAGTGCTTTGAGTTCGTCGGGCTTGTGAAAAGTGATTTCACCGCTGGCACGGACTGCGGCCTGACCCAGCGTCGTCTCTTTCGAGCAATACGCAATGATGCCGCCGTCGGCCGGCTGATCCACGATCACGTAGGTGCCGTCGTCGATCTGCGAAGCCATCTTCTTAAAATCCGCGTCTTTCCTAATAGCGTCCGCGGTCTCTTTGCCTGTCAGCCATTTATTGGTTCGCGCCGTCATCATGAACAAGTGCAACTGACTCAAATCGTTCGTGACGATGGTGCGATCCAGTACCGGGATATTCTTGCGGAAACCAGCCTCGTTGGCGGCCCGGCGTTCTTCCGGCGTTTCCGCACGCTCGGCCGGTTGCGACTTGTTGCGCCGGCATCCCGTCAACGACACCATCAGGATGAGTGCGACAATGGCAAATCTGGCCGTCATTATGATGCCTCGCTGCAGGTAAGTGATGAGCTAATTGTACGATTTAGTGCCCGGATTCCCATAACGCTAATGCGCTGCCGTATGGTTCAGAGTTCGGCCTTTCCTGCCACTTTTGATGTACTCTTCGAACTCCGGCCGAAACTTCTTCATGGCGTTCTTCACCGGCCAGCCCGCACCGTCGGCAAGCCCGCAGATCGTCGTTCCCGGCATGATGCCGATGCGGTCGCCGACTTCGTGCAGCAGATCAAGGTCTTCGAGTCGCCCTTCGCCGCGCTGGATACGCTTCGCAATCTTGTACATCCAGCCGGTGCCCTCGCGGCACGGCGTGCATTGGCCGCACGATTCGTGAGCGTAAAACCGTGTTGTGTTCACCAGCACATCCACCATGCTGGTCTTATCGTCAATCACTGTGACCGCGCCGGTGCCCAGACCAAGGCAACCGACTTTGCCAGGGCCGTTGAAATCCAGCGGCGTGTCAAGTTCGGATTCTGTCATGAAGCCCATGCTCAGGCCGCCGGGCACGATGGCTTTGGCTTTGCGACCCTTCCACACGCCACCGCCGTAATCGTCGATGAGCTTGCGGGTGCTGATGCCCAGCGGCACTTCGTACGTGCCGGGCTTGTTCACATGACCGGAAAGATTGAATAACTTCGGCCCATAGCTACCGGCATCGCGCGGATTGGCCGGATCAGGTGGCACGCCAATGGACTTAAACCACTCGGCCCCCCGCCCGATTATGTGCGTCACACAGGCCAGCGATTCGACATTGTTGACAATAGTCGGCTTGCGAAACGCGCCTTCGATGGCCGGGAACGGCGGCTTGATTCGCGGCCAGGCCCGCTTGCCTTCCAGTGATTCGATCAGGCCCGTCTCTTCGCCACAGATATAAGCGCCGGCCCCGCGATGCGTGTAAATGTTGAGGCTGAAGTTGGTGCCGAGAATGTTCTTGCCCAGCAGCCCGGCCGCGTAAAGTTCATCAATAGCATCCTGCGTAGCGCGAAACGCCGGGCCATATTCGTAGCGAATGTAGTAATAAACGGTGCTTGCTTTGATCGCATAGCACGCGATCATCGCGCCTTCGAGTACCTGGTGCGGATCCTTCTCCATCAGGATGCGATTGTTGAACGTGCATGGCTCGCTCTCGTCCGCATTCACGCACAGGTAAATCGGCCCCGGATGATCCTTCGGCAAAAACGTCCACTTCACGCCGGTCGGAAAGCCCGCGCCGCCACGGCCGCGCAAGCCGGACGATTTCACCATATCCGTGACTTGAGCTGGCTGCATCTCCTTCAGCGCGCGCTCAAACGCCTTGTAGCCGCCGTCGGCACGGTAACTGGCCAACGTGTGGCTGCCAGGCTTATCCACGCGAGCTAACAGGACAGGTTGATATTCCGCCATTTCATTTCCTGGCTGACTTAACGATCAGTGGCACGTCTATCTCATCGCCTGGGTCGATGTTTCCGTCTATGAGTGGCCCGATGCCATATTCGCAAACACGTGGTTCGGCCTTCAACCAGTCCTCGATCAAGCGCCGATGTTCTTCCGTCGCAGTCTTTCTGTTTGCTTGGATGTATCCATCCCAATCGTTCTGTCTGCCGCCTCCACCAAAACCGAGGTCGTAAGGCTCAACAGCTGTTTCAAGCCAACAGTCCAGGAAGTCCAACCCCTGCACTTGATCCAGGCCTTCAGTACGGATGACAACTCGAAAGATGTATTGCCGAAACTCACCGAGCTTTCGTTTCTTTCGCAGTCGCCTTCGCATTATGCCCTCAGCCGCGCCACCAATTGATCCGCCTTCTCCGGCGTGATGTCCATCTCATGGGCGTCGTCGACCAGCACGCACGGCGCGCCTTCGCAGGCGCCGATGCACTCGGCCGTTTCCAGGGTGATCTTCCCGTCATTGGTGGTGCCGCCGACTTCGACGCCGAGTTTCTGGCACAGGTGTTCGGTCAGCTCATCCGACCCGCGCAACATGCACGCGAGACTTCGGCATACCCATAGCCGCGTCTTGCCCAGCGGGTTTTTCTCGCTGCGGAAGAACATATAGAAGGTCATCGCGTCCAGCACTTCGGCCGGCGACAGGTCGAGCAGCTCGGCAATGTCGCGGATCGCGTCATTCGGCACGCAACGATGCTGGTCCTGCACAAAATGCAGCGCTGGCAGCGTCACCGCCTGTTTGTTGGGATAGCGCGGCAACAGATCGAGAATCTTGTTTTTCAACTCGTCGTCGAGAAACCGCATGAGTGCTTTCCTGAACTACCGATCCAATTCGGCCGCGATGATCTGCAGCGAACCCAGCACGGCCACGATATCACTGATCTGGTGCCCCTCGATCAGGTGCGGGAAGACCGAGAAGTGGATGAAGCCCGGCGGCCGCGTCCGGCAACGATACGACTTCCCGGTTCCATCGGTCACCAGGTAGAAGCCCAATTCACCGGTCGGCGATTCCGTCGCGGCATAAATCTCTGCTTTTGGCGTCGGCCATTGCCGATTGGTCATGATCAGCTCGAAGTGCTGAATCAGCCCTTCAATGGTGCGATAGGTCGCCGTCTTATCGGGCAGCACCGCTTTGCCCTCGATGTCAACATTGACCGCGCCACTTGGCAAATTCTCGATCGCCGCTTTTACGATGTTGATGCTTTGCAGCATCTCTTCCATGCGGACGAGGTAGCGCGAATAACAATCGCCTTCCTCGGCGCAGATCACCTGGAAGTCGAAGTCGTTGTACGCCAGGTAAGGGTCATCCTTGCGCACATCGCGGACCACGCCGGAGGCGCGGGCAATTGGGCCGGTGCAGCAGAAACTGATGGCCTCGTCCTTGGTCAGCACGCCGACGCCTTTGGTCCGCTCGATAAAGATGCGGTTGCGGTTGAGCAGCCGCGTCATGTCGCCGTGGGCTTTGTGAAAGTTCTTGACAAAGTCGCGGACCTTAGCCACGAAGTCATCGTTCACATCGTCCATCAAGCCGCCGACGCGGAGGAAGCTCGGGTGAAACCGTTGACCTGATGCCGTCTCGATGATGTCGTAAATCTTCTCGCGCTGATAGAAGCCGTAAAGAAACGCGGTGAACGCACCAAGGTCGAGGGCGGCCGCCCCGCAACACAGCAAGTGATCGCTGATGCGGGCCAACTCGGCAAGAATGACGCGGATGTACTTGCACCGCGGCGTGAGTTCGACGCCGATGAGTTTCTCGACTGCGTGGTGCCAGGCGACTTCATTTGCTACTGGCGACGCATAGTTCATCCGGTCCACGACAGTGGTGTACTGGTTGAAGTCCAGGTCTTCGCCGAGCTTTTCGAATCCGGAATGCAGATAGCCGATATCCGGCACCGCCCGCACGATAGTCTCGCCATCCAGCGTCAGCACCAGTCGCAGCGTCGTGTGCGTGGCCGGGTGCTGCGGGCCGAAGTTGAGCGTCCAGAGGTACTCCTTGTCCTCTTCGGATACGTCCTCAAACACTTTATCCATCAGTTCCAAAGGCATGTTGGCTTCTTCATCCCTCCGCGCGGGTGATGGGGGTGAAGTTGTGCCGCTCGCCGTAGCCGCGCAATGGGTAATCCTTGCGCAGCGGGTAACCGACGAAGCCATCGGGCATGAGGATACGCCGCAGGTCCGGGTGATCGCTGAACGTGATGCCGTACATGTCGAAGACTTCGCGCTCCATCCAATCCGATCCGCGCCAAAGCGAATACACGCTCGGCACCATCGGGTCCGGATCGTTGACAAATGTCTTCACAACGACACGCACACCGGTGGTCGTGTTGCTCAGGCAATACACCACGCCATAGCGATCCGTGGCATCGGGATAGTGCAGATAATCGACCGCCGTGATGTCCACGAGAAAATCGAACCCCGCATGATCTCTCAAAGCTACAATCATCGCATAGACTTTGTCCACCGGCACGATCAGCCGATGGTTGTCGCGAAAGTCGCTCGCCTGGAACGCTTCCGCTCCGAACTGTTTCGTCAGCACTTCATCCGCGAGCATCGACTTTCCTTAGCGCAAGCGCGTAGCCGTGTTGTAATCGCCGGGCGCGACCACGCGTTCCTCGGATGGAATCGACTCGTTCATCGCCATCGGCCCTTCATGGGTCGAGCGGCGATCAAACTCTTCGCCCATCAGCGTGCCGGTCCGCCTGATCTTGTCCTGCAGGTCCATGACCGCTCGGATCAACTGCTCAGGCCGCGGCGGGCAACCCGGCACATAGACATCGACGGGAATGAAGCGGTCAATGCCCTGCACGACCGCATACGTATCGAACACGCCGCCCGACGATGCGCACGCGCCCATGCTGATGCACCACTTCGGTTCCGGCATCTGCTGCCAAATCCGCTGCATCACCGGCACCATTTTCATGACCACGCGCCCGGCCACGATCATCAAATCGCATTGCCGTGGGCTGAAGCGCATGACTTCGGCACCGAAGCGGGCCAAATCGTAGCGCGATGACGCCGTGGACATCAGCTCAATGCCGCAGCAAGCCGTGGCGAACGGCATGGGCCACAAGCTATTGGCCCGAGCGTAATTGGCGACCCAATCGAGCTTGGAGATGAAGAAGTTGTCGCTGGGATTTACCGCCATGCGAACACTCCTTTTCGCCATGCATACACATAGGCCACCGCAAGCGATGCGATGAAGACGAGAATCTCCCAGAACACGATCCGGCCAAACGCATCACGCCAGAGCGCATCAACACCTTCGCGATAGGCGATCACCGCCCACGGGTAGAGAAACAGCAATTCCACATCGAAGACAAGAAACAGGATCGCAATCAGGTAGAACTTGATGTCGAACTGCTGCCGGGCGTCGCCGATCGGGTCCATGCCCGACTCATACGACATCAATTTAACTTTAGTCCGGCGATGCGGCCCGATGAGCCATGACAGCGTCAGCGCGGTCGTCGAAAAGCCGATGACCGCGACGAGAAAAATCAGCACCGGGTAATACGTCGCCAGGTCGAACGGCTGTTCGAACCCGGCAAGCGTCTGGATCGGTGGATTCGATGTCACGATGGTCAAGTCGTTCCAAAAAAGCAAGTCGAGGTTGATTCTGATTACGCCAGGCCGCATTAACCACAAAGACACGAAGGCACAAAGGAAACACAAAGAAAACCTCTTTCTTCTCTGTGTTGCCTCTGTGTCTTTGTGTCTTTGTGGTTAGTTTTGTTCTTCATCGCCAACTACTTCGCCAACTCGGCTTCAATGGCTTCGACCACCTTCTTATCTTCCGGCGTGACCTTCGGGCCGAAGCGGGCGACGACTTCGCCCTTCTTGTTGACCAGGAACTTCTCGAAGTTCCACGTGACCGGGCCGGCAAACTTCGGATTGGTTTCTTTCGCTGTGAGGTACTGATACATCGGATTGATGTCGTCTCCCTTCACTGACACTTTGCTCAGCATGTCAAACTTCACGCCGTACTTCGTCGAGCAGAACTCTTTGATATCCGAGTCGGTGCCGGGCTCCTGGCTGCCGAAGTTGTTGGCCGGCACGCCGACGATGCGCAGGCCCTTGTCGGCGAATTTTTCGTGCAGCTTTTCCAGCCCCGCATATTGCGGCGTCATGCCGCACTTCGATGCCACGTTGACCAGCATCACGACCTTGCCATCGTACTTCTTGGCCAGTTCCACGGGTTTGCCGTCAATATCCTTCATCGTCACATCCAGTGCGCTCTTCATTTTCTTCCCCTCGGCGAAGGCGATCCCGGCTATTACCAGCAAACCGGCAACGGCGACATGCGTTAACTTCATGGTCATACTCCCATCAGAGCGAGTTCAGGTACGCGATCAGGTCGTTCAGTTCCGCTTCCGTCAGTTCACCATTCCCGACAATGTCCTTGGGATTATGGTGCTTGTTCAGAACTTCCCGCAGCGTCTTGGCCCGGCCATCGTGCAAAAGCAGCGGCCGATCGAACACGCCGATCAGCGACGGACTGTTATAGCCTCTGTATACGTCGCCACGGCTTTCGAGGCCAACCGCGTGGATCCGCCCATCGCTGAAATGCGGCCCCGAATGGCACCGCGAGCATTCGGCCTTGTCCGAGCGAAAGATCGCTTCACCACGCTTGACCGCCTCATCCCTGGGATGCGGGTTCGCCGCCGGAGTCAACGTGCCAAGATATTCCGTCAGCGCTTTGACATCGCCATTGGTCGGCGGCTTGCCCAGCATCGAGTCGGTCAGCGATTTGGTGATGACCTGTTCCAAAGTCGTCTGCCAACCGTGCCACGTCCATGGGCCGGTGTGGGCGACATTGCGCAGGCTCAGCACGGTCTTAAAATTGCCGAAGCGTCCATCGTTTTTCGTATCCATGGCGACGGAGTTGGTGCCGCCCTCGAAGTGGCATGAATGGCAACTGTACCACTGATCAAGTGACCGTTTGCCATCATAAAAGATGGCCTCACCCTGCCGGGCCAGTGACTGCTCAGCCGATCCGCCCAAGTGAATAGAGCGGACAACTTTCTTGGCGACTGGATCGACTACCTGCACCGCGTTCAACAGATAATTGGCGACATACACCAGCCCATCCGGCCCAACGCGAAGCTTCATCGGCCGGCCACCCAGCGGCACCCGGTCGAAGCGGTCGCGATCTTTCAACAAATCGTTGTGGATATGATCAGGGTTGCCGAAGTCCTGAAACGGCAAGTCGGCCAGACGGTAGATCAGCAATTCCTGCGAGCCGGCCGCCGTGCAGTACATCCGCGTTTCATCGGCATTAAGCGCCAAGCCCGTCGGGTCGGCAACCGCTTCGCCTTGTGGATCCAGCGTGATCGCTTCCCGCCGGGATTGCTCACCCAACCGCACCCGCGCGATCCGGCTCCCCAGCACCCAACCCTGCTTAATGTTCGACACCGTCACCGGCATCTGGCGATAAAGTGTCCACGGAAAATAAACGAATTGGCCGTTGCGGGAAGTTTGCATCTGGCCCAGGTTCAGGCCCATGAAGTCTTCGAGAAACAACTTCTTCCCACTGACCGTGTCAATGACTGCCACGCCACCGTCGCCACTGACGCCGACCGCCAGCCGCGAGCCATCCGGCGACAGCGCCAACTCGCGCGGCCAACGACCGACGTCGATTCGGCGAACCTCTTTCAACTCCGGCAGTGACAATTCAACGACACACGAACCGCTGGCCAGCGCGACAAATGCGCGTCGTCCATCCGGGGTCACGACAATACCGCGCGGCTCGAAACCGACCTTGCGCGATTGCCGTTTGCTTAACGACTCATCCTGGATTGAATAGGCAAGTACCTCACCCGAATAAGTCGCCGTGGCCAGCAACGTCAGTCCGTCCGGTGTCAGCGCGAGACTGTTGGGCCGCTCGCCACAGGCGACTTCCGCCAGCAGCTTGCCATCTGACAATCGAACCCACGATACAGTGCCGGCCGTTTGATTGGCCGAGAAGAGATGTCGGCCATCGGCCGTCAGCAACACATCAACCGGTGAACGGTCCATCTCCGGCAACGGAGCCGCGCTCAGAAGCACCGGCACCATCAAAAGCAGCAATCGCTTTGTCATTGGGAGTATTGACAAAAAACTCGGCGGGTAGATTCCTGCCGAGTCTGAGGGGGGGTCCGGTGGGTCTCGCAGACTCGACCCACCCTACATCTCTGCCGTGTTCCTAGTTCCGTAGGGTGGGTCGAGTACTCGAGACCCACCAACTAGACTCACGTCCCGTGTTCCCAACCCGTCAGATACGCCTTCTGCTCGGCGGTCAACTCGTCGATCAGGATGCCCATACTGGCGAGTTTGGTGCGCGAGACGTATTCCTCGACCTCGGCCGGCACTTCGTGGACCTTGTTGCCGAGCTTGCCTTTGTTCTTAATGCAATACTCGGTGGCCAGCGCCTGCGTGGCGAAGCTCATGTCCATCACGCTGGCCGGGTGTCCCTCGGCCATCGCAAGGTTGACGAGTCGGCCTTCGCCCAGCACGCAGATGCTCTTACCGTTCTTGAGCTTGAACTCATCGACTTGCTTGCGAACATCGCGGGTCGTCCCGGTGCTTTCAGCCTTGAGCGCGACCAGGTCGATCTCAATATCAAAGTGACCGCTGTTGCAGACCACCGCACCGTCCTTCATCACTTGAAAGTGTTCTTTGCGGATGACGTGCTTATTGCCCGTAACGGTGACGAAGATGTCGCCGATCTTGGCGGCCTCGGCCATCGTCATCACCGGGAAGCCATCCATCGCCGCTTCGAGCGCCGCGATCGGGTTCACTTCGGTGACGATGATCTGGGCACCCAAGCCCCGGCCACGATTGGCCACGCCCTTACCGCACCAGCCGTAGCCGGCCACCACGATCTTACGGCCAGCCAGCAACTGATTCGTCGCGCGGATGATGCCGTCGATGGTGCTTTGGCCCGTTCCGTAGCGGTTGTCGAACAAATGCTTGGTGGCCGCGTCGTTGACGGCGATCACCGGGAACTTCAAGACACCGTCCTTCTCCATCGCCCGCAAGCGGATCACACCGGTTGTCGTCTCTTCCATGGAGCCGATGACTCGGGAGAAACAGTTCGCCCGATCGGCCGGGTTGATCTTGGATGCCCACGCACGAACCTGAGCGTGAACGTCATCAAGTCGATTCAGTGTGACGAACACCATGGAGCTGACAAGGTCGGCTCCGTCGTCCATCGTCACGTTCGGCTCATGGGCCAGCGCCTGCGCGACGTGCTTGTAATAAGTGTCAGTGTCTTCACCGTGGATGGCACAAACCGTGATGCCGAAATCGTGCACGAGGCTGGCAGCCGCGTCATCTTGTGTCGACAACGGGTTGGACGCGATCAACACCAGGTCGGCACCACCGGCTTTGAGCGTCCGAGCCAGGTTGGCCGTCTCGGCGGTGACGTGCAGGCACGCCGCCATCTTCATCCCGGCCAGCGGCTTTTCTTTTTCAAAACGGGCACGGATCGCGGCCAATACCGGCATATCGCGGTCGGCCCACATGATGCGCTTCTTGCCGCCGGGTGCCAGCTTGGCGTCTTTGATATCGCTTGTCGTCGTTTGCGCGGTCGTCGGTGGTGCAGCGGTCGCAGTCGCCATTCTAGCCCCTCAATAAACGGTGATTCGTGATACTTCTTTACCACGATATTCTAGGGAAAACGTTAAGAAACGTCCGTTTTGCCAGCGTTGATGGCTGCCAATGCAACCACGGCCTCGCGCGTCGCCTTAACATCATGCGTCCGCACGATTTGCACAGCATTGGTGACCACGCCATGGCACGCGACCGCCAACCCCGCAATCATGCGCTCCCGTGGTTCCCGCTCCTCGCCAAGAAACCCCTTGCGCGACACGCCGAGACACATCGGCCGACCAAATCGCTGATATTGAGCTAGGCCCGCAAGCAACTGCCAATTGTGAGCCGACTTCTTGCCAAAACCGATGCCGGGATCCAGCGCGATGCGTTCCCGTTCAATGCCCGAGTCAATCAATGACTTCAATCGTTCCTCGAAATAGCTGCCGACTTCCGTGACGACATCATCATAATGCGGTGCGTCCTGCATTGTCAGCGGCGTGCCGGCCATGTGCATGACAATGGCCGCCGCTTTGGTATCGCATACCAGTTCCACCATCGCCGGGTCGTGCAAACCCGAGACATCATTGACAATCTCGGCACCTGCATCAAGACATGCGCGGGCAACGGCGGGCTTCATCGTGTCAATAGATATGGGTAGCGATTGCTGTTTCGCCAAAGCGGTGACAACTGCGACCACTCGCCGCAACTCCTCATCCTCTGGCACCGGCGTCGCCCCCGGCCGGGTCGATTCGCCACCAATATCGAGGATGTCCGCCCCGTCGGCGACCAATCGAAGTGCATGCTCGATTGCCGCGTCGGTCTGGCTCCAGCGCGCGCCGTCCGAAAAACTGTCCGGCGTGACGTTGACAATGCCCATGACCAGCGGGCGGTCGAAGGTGAACTCACGACGTGACGACAACCACTTCATGTCAACTCGTGCTCGGTGCAAACCCGCGGCGCATCGTGTTCTCTGTGATCGTCCGCGGCACCATGAATTGCAGCAGATAATCCGGGCCACCGGCTTTGGTGCCGCCGCCGCTGAGCTTGAAGCCGCCGAACGGTTGGCGGCACACATAAGCACCGGTCGATTTGCGATTGATGTATAAGTTGCCCACTCGGAATCGTCGTTTGGCCGTGTCGATGTTGGCGGGCGAGCGGGAATACACAGCCCCGGTCAGGGCATAGTTCACGCCATTGACAATGTTGATCGCGTCTTCGAAGTCTTTTGCCTTGATCACTGCGACCACCGGGCCAAAAATCTCTTCCTGCGCGATGACGGCATTGCGATCCACATCCGTGAAGACGTGCGGGGCGACATAGGTGCCCTGATCTTTGAGTGGACCCACATCACCGGCAAAAGCCAGCTTGGCTTCCTTCTTACCTATCTCCACATAATCGAAAATGCGCTTGCGTGAGTCTTCATCAATGACCGGGCCGATGTTGCAGGTCGGATCATCCGCGGCGGCGATCTTAAGACTCTTGGTCGCCTCGATGAGTCGATGCACGAACGTGTCGTAAACCTTTTCATGTACGACGGCTCGCGAAGTCGCGGAACATTTCTGGCCTGTGTAACCGAAAGCGCCTTCGACCACGCCTTTCACCGCTTCGTCCAGGTCGGCGTCGGAATCGACGATCGTGGCGTTTTTGCCGCCCATCTCGGCAATGACCTTCTTGATGTGATCCTGCCCGACCGGGGTCTTGGCAGCCTGCGCGTTGATCAACGTACCCACGGCTTGCGAGCCGGTGAATACGATGACGGCCACGTCCGGATGCTCGACGAGTGTCGGCCCAATCTCTTCACCAATGCCCGGAAGGTAGTTGCAAACGCCCGGCGGCAAGCCAATTTCGTCGAGCAGTTCCTGCACTTTGGCGGCGATGACAACTGATTGCTCCGATGGTTTCAATATCACCGTGTTGCCGGCGACGATGGCCGCGGCGGCCATGCCGGTGAGTATCGCAAGTGGAAAGTTCCAAGGCGCAATCACGACGGTGACGCCGCGCGCGTCGTAGACATAGTCATTGGCTTCGCCGGCGATTTCGCGCCGTTGCCACTGGGATAGCCGCAACATTTCCTTGGCGTAGTAGTCGAAGAAATCAATGCACTCGCCGACCTCGCCATCCGCTTCGCGCCAGTTCTTGCCACTCTCCAGTGTGACCCAGGCACAAAACTCGAAGTGCCGCGAACGCATGACATTGGCAGCCTTGAACAAGTACTCGGCACGCTTGGCGGGATCCACGTCGCGCCAAGTATCAAACGCCTTCTTAGCGGCCTCGATAGTTTGCTTCGCCTGTTCCGCCGTTGCTTGGCCAGCCTTGCCAATGACCTGGCTGGTCCGCGAGGGATTGACCGATGTGATCCAGTTCTTGGTTTCGATCCGCTTACCGGCAACAACTAGCGGATACGATTTCCCAAGTTGCGCTTCCACCGCTTTGAGGCCGGCGAGCATGGCGTTGCGTTTCGTCTCATCGGAGAAATCGACGAGCGGTTCGTTGACGAAATCGGGCTGGATCAACGTTGTATTCTTGTGCCCAGTCGCTTTAGTGGTCGGGTTCACGAGTAGTTGATCCTCCGGCGTTTGATCGGTGAAGCTGGCCCGCAAGAATGATTCGTTGGACGTGTTTTCCAAGAGCCGGCGAACGAGATACGCCATCCCGGGCAGCAGCTGCCCATACGGCGTGTACATCCGCACGCGCTGTCCCAGCGACACCAGCGCTCCGGCAATCGCATCGGCCATGCCGTACAGTGCCTGAAATTCAAAGCCGCGCAACGGCACGTCAAGTTCGTCGGCGACCGCAAGGGCATGCGCGACGCTGCGGACGTTGTGGCTGGCAAAAGCAGGGCGAAGAGTCTTGTAGTTTTCCAGCAGATACCGCGTCATGCGTTCGTAACAAGCGTCCGTCTCCCACTTCTCCTCATACACCGGCACCGGCCAGCCGTACATCTTGCAAGTGATTGTCTCGTAATCCCAGTAAGCACCTTTGACTAGCCGAATCCACACCGGCGTGCCGCGCTTCTGCGCCCACTTCAGCATCGTAGCCAAGTCGCCGGGCGTGTCTTTCAGGTAAGCCTGAATGGCGATGCCAACATCGGGCCAATCGGCGAACTCTGGCTCGGTCAGGATTTCCTGGAAGATCCGTAGCGTCGTGTTCTTGTACGACGACTGCTCCATATCGAAGTTGGCAAACGCTCCGAGCCGCTTGGCCATGCGCAGAATCGGCCGCAGCCGGTCGCGTACCGCCATGCTCGTCTGTTCCGGTGCGATGGGATCGAACTGACTATACAGTGACGACAACTTTATCGAGACATTGACCCGAGGAATGTTGCCGAACGGATCCGAATCGATGCGCTCCACCGGCGACCAGGTTGACGCTGCATGACATAAGCCATCCAGCAAATCGAAATACTGCCCCTGATACTGGACGGCTTCTTCTTCCGTGATCGTCGCTTCGCCCAACAGGTCGATAGTGAAGGCAAGCGACCGCTTACGCAGCTTCTGAATCGCCGCGATGGCCTCGGGCACATTCGAGCCAGCAATGAACCGGCGGGCCATGCGCTTGGAATTGGTATCTGCCGCCCACGCGACGACCTTGCTGCCGACCCCGTTGCGCGGAATCATCTTCACGCCGAGTTTACCCCACCATGGCAAATGCGGTGCGGCCTCGCTCATGTACTCGCGCAGGTGGCCACTGACTTCGGCCGGATCGCGCAAATTCGGCAGCGCATCGATAAAGCGGAAGAGTTGAATCTTCACCGCCTCATCGCTCATAGACGCCTGCATCAGCTGATCGTCGAGCCAAGCCGGCGAAAAGACCATTGGCCCCCGCCGATCAAGCCGGGCGAAGATCTCCTTCCCGTAGGCGCGGATGCGTTGCTCGGTGTCGGACGCCGTCGGCATGGGGAATCCAGATTGGCAATGAATCGTCATGCCATTTTAGCAAGCACGCGATGTAAGCCCAACGGGAGCAACGGTTGCGCAATCGCCACGGCGAAACAAAACACCGGCAAATCCGGTAATGTAACTGTGGCTTGTCGATCCCGCGCGTCACTTCGTGTACCGCTTGACGGGGCCGACTTTACGCCTTACTGTGGACTGCCAAGCGGGTTACGGCAATCTGTGGCCCGACAACAATCTGTTGGAGCAAATGCAATGGTTCGAAGATTCATGGCGGCGACCCTGTCGCTTGCCTTGTTTGGCACCGTAGTCAACGCGGCCGACCCACCGGCCAAGATGGGCTAAGCCACCGGACCGGTGATCGCACACATCAAGCTTGCCGGCAGCTTGGACGAAGGCGCCGCCGCGACTCCTGATCCGTTTTTTGGTGGCGGCAGCGAGACGTTCCGCACCAAGCTCGACCGCATTGCCAAGGCCAAGAAGGACGAGAACGTCAAGGCTCTCTACCTCGAGTTCGGCGGCATCGCGGCCGGCTTCGGCAAAGTCGATGAACTGCGACGTGCCCTGGCCGACTTCAAGTCCTCCGGCAAAAAAGTGTTTTGCTACGCCGAAGACTATAGCGGCAAGGATTTCCTCGTCGCGCTGATGGGTGACATGATCGCCACACCGGAATCCGGCGGCGTCGATATCCACGGCATGCGGGCCGAGATCACCTTCTATAAGGACATGTTCGAGAAGCTCAGCATCAAAGCCGACTTCCTGCAAATGGGCGACTTCAAAGGCGCGGCCGAGCCGTA
>JANNLP010000033.1:0-2503 GCA_031396905.1 Gemmataceae bacterium | reverse complement strand
GACTCGTTGTCTAGTCCACCCGTTAATGCATCTGTGCGCCCACGCAGGGCATACCGAATCGCGCCGCTGCCGAGGGCGTAGCCGCTGGCCATGATCGACTGTGCCGTACCCACGGTGTCATTCGCCTCGGCGTCTGCGGCGGCATTCAGATCGAGTCGTAACGAATACGTCCCCGTGTTCGCATTTCCCGTACCCACTGTCACGGTGTAGGTACCGGGATTGGTGATCGCCGCACTCTGAATGATCGTCGGCGTGCCCGTGCCGGTACCATTCATCGAGATGTTGACACCCGGACCTACGAGCTTCACCGATGGCCAGAGGGTGGTGCCCGGCGTGGCGGTCAGCGACAGCGTCTGGCCGGCATCGAGATTGATCGTGTAAGCATCCGTGTCGCCGCCGAGGTTGATCGCGCCGGTAGTCGTTCCAACATACACCAGCGTGCCAACTGGATTTGCAGCAACCAATGGCACGGGAAATGGCGCCGACGCGAGATCCGCCGTGTAGTTCACAATCACTTGAGCATTTGGATTACCCATGGTGCCCGTAATTGCCCCCGGCGGCATGGTAATAGTTAATGGGCCATCGACGGTCAATCCGCCAATCGTATACTTGACATGGTTTCCTGCACTGACCGAAGCGCTCGTCACTTTGCCTTGACTGAGTATCAGGTCATCAATCCCGACGCTGGCAGCACTCGGCGTTTGCGTGAACGTCACATCAAACGTGCCCGATTCGAAGAAGGTAATTCCCGAGGGTGGCGCCCACGTTACCGCTCGCATTGGCGGCGGGGCTGCAATTGTGAAGTTCACGTCCGACACGTCGTAAAAGTAGTTTCCGACCGCTTCCACTTTTATTCGGGCCGTCGTCGAAATGACGGGCGGCATGACCACCGGTTCCGAGCCATCGTTGGCGGTATTGATGACGATCGGAACATAAGAGAGGCCGCCGTCGGTCGAAATCTTAATCGTGACCAGCGAAGCGTTGATCGGCGCGGCGGTAGTACCGGCAACGTTCCATGTGATCAATTGAGAACTGCCGCTGGGCAGACTAAGCGCCGTGTTCGGGCTGGTGACTGTAAACGGACTGCCGGTGTTCACGACGTTCAGCGTCAGATCCTGCATGGTTACGCCGCCGCCACCCAGGCGGTTATCGCGGACATAGGCGCGGAAACGCATGTCGCGATTTGTCGTCGGCAATTGTTCGCCTTTGCTTGCCGTGCCTGCAAGTACACTTGGCAGGTTCGGAAAGTACCGAGTTGAGTTGCCAACTGGCGCGAATGCCCGGAAGATCGGGCTGGTGCCGTTATCAGCCGAACTCAGCGCTTGGGCCACGCCGAGGTCGCGCTCTTCCCACGAATACGACAGCGTGTCGCCGTTTGGATCGCTGGCAACGGCGGTCAATGCAAAAGGTGTATTGGCCGGGATCGTTGCATCATTGCCGGTGGATACAACCGGCGGTGAATTGCCCGTCGCGCTTGACGTACCTACGGCAGGAATGGTGCTCAGGAAATCCTGAATCTGATCGTACGACATTGAGTGGAAGTACAAGTCGGGAAACGCCTGCAGATTGTCGGTGCCGCTGATGCCGGGATAGGCCATGATGCTGCTGCCGCTGGCGACTTCGACGGCCGCCTGGCCATTGCGATTGAAGGCCGTCGCACCATTGACACCGTTGAAACTATGCTGGGCTCCCAGTTGATGTCCAAATTCATGTGTGAAGCTTGCTTCAAGATCAACACTGGTGGGAGCCGCATACGTCGGCGCCATGGTCGCGCCGCCGGCTTTCCAAGGTGCATTGATGGCACGTAAGTACCCGACGCCGCCGCCCACCGGATCGGCACTGAAAACATGACCGACATCGTAGTTGGGTATGCCGATCACGCTATCGATGGTGGTCTGATTCTCGTTGACCATCGCGAATGGATTGTTGCCGGTGTAAGGATCGCTGGCGGCATTGCTGTAAATGATGTTGGAGTTGTTGGCGACCAACGTCATGTGAATATCGAGGTCACGTTCCAGCGTAAGGTTGAGCCGGCTCACGATGGTGACGATGTTGGCCTGCGTGGCGGCGACGCTGCCGCCGCTGAACGTGTAATACTCTCCTGTAGCCGCCACAGCGAGGCGGAACGATCGCAACGTTTGACCCGAAGTAACAAATTGCGCCGGACCGCCACTTGAGCTGCCGGGATTGGTCGCCGCGCGGGTTCGTACAAAGGTATCGGCAACCAGATCCATCGCCGGGTCGACAAATCACCGACCCCGACTGCGGTCGACGCTCCCGCTCCCAAAACCAAAACTGGGCCGACCCCGGTCGCCACCGCGCCGACGCCGAGCTCGCCCCACGACGTGCTCTTCGCCGAGGTGAAGGAGAAGCTGACGCCGCTGCGAAGCCAGAGCTACTTTCAGCTCCTGCGGATCAGCCCGAGCACCGACGCGACCCAGATCGAGCGCGCCTACCGCTTCTTGATCCGCCGCCTCGAGGAAGAAGGCGACGATCCAGGCCG
>JANNLP010000016.1:0-4923 GCA_031396905.1 Gemmataceae bacterium | reverse complement strand
CTCCGCGCGATTGGCGAAAACGCTTGGCACGACCAGATCACCGGAGCGATCCGCGATTGCCGCCGTGATGACGTGTGTCACGGTCCGTTGGGCAGCGTCGATGCTGGCAGTCGAGGCGAGTGTGGCTTGCATGGCGACTTTTCTCAACTACGGGTTAACTGTTGCTGGTCGGCCGCGAACGGTTCCAAACCGCGCGCTTGCCGAATCTCGTTGATCGTGCGAATGCCGAGTTTCGCGTCCAACTCATCATCCGCCCGACGTTCGGCCTGGTTGCGCGGGCTGATGTCCGGGAAGGCAATGCCGATGTCGGCACCGTAGCGCCGGCCGAGGTCGCGCGTCAGCACTTGGGCAATCAAGTCGAGCTTCGGTTGCACGGTGCCTTCGCAAAACATCACGCGAGCGCCAGCCCAGATATCGGAACCTAAGCCGACGTGTTCAATCACACCAGCGATCGGCAGCGGCACACGGTACATGGCGAGAATTTCGTCGCGGGTCAGCTTGGCTGAATTGACGAAGTCCATCTCCGCGGGCGTGAGCGTCCACGGTGTTGCCCGCAGGCCTTGTTCGAGGATCAAGGGCCGATGCCAGTTTTCCCGGCCGCCGATGCGGGCCGCCAGCGATTCTTCCAGCCGCCGCACCGTGGCTTCGGATAGCACTTGTTCGGTAGCCACGACAACGCCCGGCCGCTGACCGGCGCGAAAGGCGTGATAACGGGCTTGCTGCATTTCCGTGTGAGTATCCACGGTAAGCGCGTTGGCTTGCAGCGGCGACAACCCGTAGTGGGGATCGAGCGGATTCGGATATTTCAGGTGAATCACTTCATCGGCCGAGAGACGCTCGGCCGAGGCGCCCGGTGCCGACACTTCGTAGCCGCCAATGAACGAGTTCGCATCGGGGATGATGCGCACCCACGGACTGGGGATCACCCAAAGTTCGCCGGGCACGCCCAGTGAGGCCGCACCAGCCCGCAAGCCGGGACAGTACCAGAAGCAGTTGCCCGTGAGTTCGAGATAAACAGTCGTGAGATACCAGAGTTCCCACGGCGTGAGCCACGGATTGGGCCGTGCCAGCAAGCGCATCAGCGGATGCGTCGGTGGCAACGGCGTCATGTCGTGCTCGGCCGGACCGGTCTCGCGATAACCGTAGGGCCGATGCCGCGCCACTTCCTGGGCAATACTCGTGACGGCGGTGTACACCCAACTTGTGAAGTGCCGCACTTGCTCGTGCGCATCGTGCCGCCACCAACCCGGCGAAGGCCCAAGCGGCGGACTGAACAGCGCCGCCGCAGGCTTGTTGGCCTTGGTGCGAAAGACAGAACGTAGGCGGTTGAGCAGGTTCATAGCGATCTCGGCTTTCGGGTGTCGGGTATCGGGAGGAATTCTCAGATCGGTGTCGTTGGTTGTTGATCGGGTGAACTCGTCTGCCCGATTCCCGATTCCCGACACCCGATCCCCGACCTCTGGTAGCCCAGGCTCTTAATCACCTGAAGAATCTCGCGGCATGACGGGAAGCGCCGATGGCGTGATTGGCGATAGCGCTCGAGCGCGACGAGGAACTCGCGCTCGTCATCCGTGTAGTCGCTGCCGACGTGAATCCCGGCGATGCTGTTGTTGGCTGGGCGAACCATGATGCGACTCGAGTTTGAAGGGGCCGGGCCGGGCAGCAACCCTCGCTCCCCGACCCGGCGGGGACAGGCTCGTTCAACGGAGCTACGCCGCTCCGTGATGACCGTGTTTCCAGGGCATTTCGCCCTGGTTTTCCGCGTGCAGCACACGTTTGTGTGTACTGTACTTTTGTACATTTCCACTATCGGCTACGACGTGAATGAAGTCAAGCGTGGTAGCAGGATTTTTTTGGGATTCTTAGAAGAATCGAAAAAGTAGCGGTTTTTGCAATAGAACTACCCAGCGCCGCTTCAGGCGGCGCAACTTCGCGAGTGCTTTGTCATATTTGGGACGGAAGACAACTATGTTGCCGCGACTCATGATTGTGGTTTCTTTTTTCCTGGCGCTTGCCAGCTCTGCAAACGCTCAAATCGCGATGGCAGGGTTTAACGACGCATCGGGAATCAACAGTAACCCCACCATTAACTCGCCGTACAACATCAACAACGTATCTCTCAACGGTCAAGGAGTGGGTGAACCAGGATGGGCCAGCGCATGGCAGATCGGCGGCGCACCCACGATCGTTAATACGGGCATGTTCGAGGGCGACGGCGCGGCACGCTTTCAGAACACCGCCGTGGGATTCAGAGTCTTACAGAATCCGCTCGCTGGAATCATGTCAATCTCCTTGCGCTTCATGATTTCAGCCACAGGATTTAGCGGCAATGGAATCAATTTTTATGTCAACGATACCACCGACATTAATCAAACCGGCCGAGTTGGCCCGCAATGGAGTGCGCGGTCCAATGGTCATTTTTACGTGCTCGATGGTATTGAAGACGGGGCTGTCTCGCCAACCTTGGTCGATACAGGCATGTTGTGGACGGCAGGCGTCTATTCCGAAGTGGGTATCGAAGTCAACATGGTCACGCGCCGGTGGGACTTTTATGTCAACGGCGTCAAGTACAATGACCCAAATCAAATGGGCTTTCGGGGCAATATCAGTCAACTGGATGAAGTCCGTTGGCTGAATGAAGTCGGCGCTCCCAATTTTTCATTGCTCGATGCCGTTGTCGTCGTTCCCGAGCCATCGAGTCTCATGCTCACGGGCATTGGATTCTTGGTGGCAGGCCGGCGAGTGTTTCGCTCAATTCGGGGTTTTTGTCACAATCGCAGAGGTCAGCCATGAATGGCCGAGCGGTGCTATTTGTTGGACTGACGGCCGTGCTCATCGCGGCGCTGTTCTATTCCTCAAGAAACAGAAGTGCTTCACATCGCAAGGGCATGCCGGCACCGGAGATTGTCGGCCAAGACATCGATGGCCGGCCGATGAGGCTCAGTGATTTTCGCGGGCAAGCGGTGCTGCTGGATTTCTGGGGGAATTGGTGACCGCCTTGCCGGGCCATGTACCCTCACGAGCGGTCGCTCGTAACAAAGTATCAAGGACGTCCGTTCGCCATCGTCGGCGTGAACAGTGATAAGAATCGCGAGCAACTCAAGAAGGTCGTCGTCGAAGAGAAAATCACCTGGCGTTCATTCTGGGACGGCGGCTCATCCAGCGGACCCATTGCAACTGCCTGGAACGTGACTGGCTGGCCATCTTTGTATCTCATCGACCACAACGGCGTGATCCTCGGCGAAGACCCGGATGATGACCAAATCGAAGCCGCCGTGAAAGCCGCTGAAGCCGCGGGGAAGAAGTAAAGCGACGCGCCTACCGGCCTGCCCCACCCCGTCTTGACCAATCCGCCACGGCGGTTTACCATCCGGCTCGCGGCGTGGGGTTTTTTCTGCGCGCGGCTTGGAGGACGTACGGATGCGTCGTTTGATTTCGTTCGTGGTGCTGGCTTGGGTGGTCAACTCGGCTGCGGCGCAGACCGTTAATCTCTCGGAATCGTATGCGGGCAAGGACTGCGTGCGGGTGGAAATCCGCACGAAAGTGGATGGCGAACGCATCTATCATCAGGAAGGCGAGCCGAAAAAGCAGCCGATCAAGCTTGAAGGCGGCCATCGCTGCATCGAGAAGGTGTTGGCGGTTCACGAAAAGACGGGGCTGCCGGCCAAGCTGGTGCGCAATTATGAAGCGGCGCGGTCGAGCCTTACCATCGGCACCGAGCGGCCCATCGCCCAGGCTCTGCGCGCGGATCGTGCGTTCATCGTGGCCATGCGCAGCGACGAAGGCCTCACTGTGTTCAGCCCCAAAGGGCCGCTGTATCGCGAAGAATTGGAACTCATTGGCGAACATTTCGACACGCTGGTGTTGGCCGGGTTGTTGCCAGGTAAGGAAGTCGCCATCGGAGCGACATGGCAACTAACAAATCCCGCCGCACTGGGCTTGTGTCAGTTTGAAGGACTTGTTGAACATTCCTTGACCGGCAAACTCGACGCAGTGGCCGGCGATCAGGCGAAGATATCCATCACGGGTGCTGCCAAGGGAATTGACGGCGGCGCACAAGTCGTGCTGAGCGTCACGGCCAACGTCACCTTCGATATCGCCAAGCGCAAGATTGTCAGTTTGGAATGGAAGCAGGACGATCAGCGCGACCAAGGCCCATTGAGTCCTGGCTTTAAGGCCATCGTGACGGTATCCGTCACCCGCGTGGTGGTTGATGAACCGAATGAACTGAGCGACGCGGCCGTGGCGACCATTCCCGCTGGCCTGGAAGCGCCGGCAGGCATGACGGCGATTGCCTATCGTGATCCGCAACTGCGGTTTGAGTTGACTCATGCCCGCGATTGGCGGTTGACCGGAGCGCAAGACCGGCACACCATTTTGCGCCTGGTCGAGCGTGGCGATCTCGTGGCCCAGGCGACGATCACCATGCTGGATCGCGCCAAGCCCGGCGAACACATGAGTGCAGAAGACTTCAAACAACAGATGATGGCGTCACCGGGTTGGGACGCTGGCGACGTTATCCAGGAAGGCGAGATCAAAACCCGACCGGATCGGTTCATGTACCGTTTGTCCGCCAGCGGGACCATCGGTCAAAAACAAATCGTGCAGACATTTATTCTCGTGGCGGGTGCGAGCGGCGAGCAGTTAGTCGTCGCGTTCCAGACGGAACAACAGAAGGTCGGGAAGCTCGGCACTCGCGATCTCGTGTTCATTGAAGGCCTGGATTTCACTCCCAAGCGTTAGTCGCAACTGCCCCGGAAACCACCGGGACAATAATTCACTTCGGGCGGAAACCTTGGCAACGGCGCGGTTTCGCGCCTCATTTCACAAATCTATTTGCCAAACGCCATCGTTTCAGAGAAGATAACCCCAACGCCATTATTTAGTTGTCGCACTGAGAGGTATTCGCACATGGGGTTATTT
>JANNLP010000802.1:0-10356 GCA_031396905.1 Gemmataceae bacterium | reverse complement strand
TTCCACAATCGTCGCGCCCTGAAACGGTGGCCGCGCCGTCAGCAACTCGTAAAGGATCGCACCCAGCGCATACACATCAGTTCGCGGCCCGATGTCCGCTTTGCGCCCTTCCGCCTGTTCCGGCGCCATGTAACATGGCGTGCCCGCCACGGTCATCGTCTGATTGATCGACTGCGTCGTATCAACCATCACCGCCAAGCCAAAGTCGGCGATCTTGGGGATTGCGGATTGCAGATTGCTGATTGTGGATTGATCAACCGGATCCTGATTGTGGTTCTCATTCTGGGGTCTCGAATCTGAAATCTGCAATAGGACATTGGCCGGCTTGAGGTCCCGATGCACCACACCTTGTTCATGGGCGTAGCTCATCGCACGCGCCAGCGTTTCGACCAACTCGGCTGCTCGATCCGAGGTCAGTGCGACGGATCCATGTTTCTGACGCTCGGCCAAGAAGCAGTTCAGTCCCGCGCCGGGGACCAGTTCCATCGATAAGAACGGCATGCCATCCCACGTGCCGACTTCGAAGACTTGCACAATGTTCGGGTGCTGCAACCGGGCCACAAGCTCCGCCTCGCGGTGCAACTGCCGGCCTTCGTGATCCTTCAGCCACGGTGTTTCGCGGAGAACCTTGATGGCCACCAGGCGGTTCAACGAATGTTGGCGTGCCCGGTAAACCACAGCCGATCCGCCGCGACCGATCTCTTCCAGCAGCGTGTAGCCGGCCGGTTGATCCGTGCAATCCTCGCGGTCGTCGGCGTCGTCATCGGGTTGAACCGTTTCCGAAAGCTGGCCTGCCTGTGTATCCCGTTCAGACATCACATTGAACAAAGCGAAAAGCCGTTCCAGTCGATCACGCCGTTCGGGAAACCGGCGAAACCAATCTTCATGTTCCGGTGTTTCTCCGCGTTCGACTCGCGCCACGTATTCCGCGTAAATCAGCTCCAGCGATGCTTCGGGATCGCTCCACACATCCGGGAAAACACTGCTAAGCTCCTCGACGCCCTTGCACTGGCCCAGGCGAATGCGCCGCTCCAGTTCGCACCGGGCTTCTCCCAGCCGTGCTTCCAAACTCTCGACATCAATGTGTGCAACGGCCATGTCCGATCTTGTCCCCGGCGCTGACTCCGCGATGATCCTGTAGTATCGTATGCCTCAGACACACTGATACGTTACAACACATTCGCTCGAATTGCGGAAATGACCTCGAACGACTCCCATTTCCATGAGCTTCTCGCCAAAGCACGCGACGGCGATGCCGACGCCCTCAATCTGCTGGCGCGGACCTATGAACGCGACCTCAGAATTGCCGCCCGCGTCCACCTTGGCCCGGCTTTGCGACCCTATCTCGATTCCATCGACCTCGTCCAGTCCGTCCATCGCAGCCTGATTCGCGGCCTGCGCGGCGATAAGTTCGAGTTGGACAACTCGGCCAGCTTGATCGCGCTGGCGCTTACGATGGTACGCCGCAAAGTTGCAAGACAATGGCGACGCCACCGCCGGCAAATGCGACTCGATTCTCAAATGAACGCGGCGGAAAGTGTTAACGATGTGCTTACCACACTCACCAGCCGCAGCGATGAACCCAGCCGCGCCGCCGCCGTCCGTGATGCCACGGCCAGGGTTTGCCGGGACCTCGACGACGCGGACAGACAATTGCTGGAACTTCGATTGCAAGGTTGGAACACCGCCGAAATCGCGCAGCAAACCGGTCACACACCTGAAGCACTTCGCATTCGCTTGTTTCGGCTTCGCAAGCGATTGATGGAAGAGGGCATGGGCGGCGAGTGTTTGTGAGCAATCCAAGACAAAGCGACAGCCATAGAATTCGCAAATCGGCTTTCTCAATTGGCGTTTGATCCCGGCAACTTCATGGCACACCAAAACCACCTGACGACATCCACATCGGCGGACGACGTGGCGGCACCTCGCAACGCTCGATATGGCTTAATCCTGTTCGCCGTTTATTCTTCGCTGTATTTGGCGTTCATGCTCTTGAACGCATTTATGCCCCAGGTAATGGAGACCATCGTCTTCGCGGGCATCAACCTGGCGGTGGTTTATGGTCTTGGCCTGATCGCAACGGCATTCATTCTCGCGCTGGTTTATGTCTGGCTGTGCCGGGCCAATGCCGAGCCGGGAGCGCGGGCGTGATCTACGAACCTTCGCTTTTGGCCATCGTCATCTTCGTAGTTTTCGTCGCGCTGACATTGGGCATCAGCTTCTACTTCGCGCGACGAACACGGTCTGCCAGCAGTTACTTTGCGGCTGGCGGCGAGATTCATTGGTTCGTCAACGGCGTTGCCTTTGCCGGGGATTACTTGTCAGCCGCGTCGTTCCTCGGCATCTGCGGCATGATTGCCTTCTATGGTTACGATGGCTTTCTCTATTCCATCGGATACCTGGCCGGTTGGGTAGTCGCGCTGTTCGTCATTGCCGAGCCTCTCAAGCGGATGGGCAAGTATACGTTTGCCGATGCTCTCGATAGCAAGTTCAACTCGCGTGCGATCAAACTTGCGGCGGCCATCAGTACGCTCGTAGTCAGCATCTTCTATTTGATCCCGCAAATGGTCGGGGCCGGCGTGCTGATTCAGCCACTCCTGGGCTTTCCACATTGGGCCGGTGTGGTGCTGGTCGGTGCCATCGTCGTTCTGATCGTGGTCACGGCCGGTATGGTCAGCACAACATATGTGCAGTTTCTCAAGGGCGGTTTGCTCGTCATTTTCAGCGTCGTACTCACCATCCTAATTCTAAAACGCGGCCTAATGATCGGTCCTGAACAAAACGAACAGACTGTGACGCGTTTCGCGGACGGCCGGGTGTTGATCAATGGATTGCCGCAGGGCAGGGGAGTCGGCGAGGCGGACTTGCGACCCGTCGGCCATGTCAGCAAGTTGCCCGGCGGCCAGTCGTCAACCGGGCCGCTGGGACCATTGGATTTCCTAAGTACGCTGCAGCAAAGTGAGATCGTATTGTGGACATCGAACTTTGTCGGGAATATTGACGGCTCAACCACTACGACTTACACGCCTAAGCCAACGGCCGGAAGCGAAGTGCTGCGTCCTGGCAATCACCCGACTTTGCGCGGCTTGCGCGGCAACTCGGTCGCCGACAAACTCAACTTCCTGTCGCTGATGCTGGCACTGTTTTGCGGGACGGCGTCGTTGCCGCACATCCTGATCCGGTATTACACGGTCAAGGACCAGGCGAGCGCCCGCAAAAGCACCGTGGTCGGCATCGGCACAATTGGTTTCTTCTATGTGTTGACGCTATTCATGGGCTTGGGCGCCATGACCAGCGGTGCGATTGATGTCACCAACAGCAACATGGCGGCCCCGCTATTGGCACGCAGTTTCGGCGAGTTGCTCTTCGCGGTTATCTCGGCCATTGCATTCACGACGGTCCTCGGCACGGTTGCCGGTTTGATCGTTGCCGCCAGCGGTGCCGTCGCGCATGACTTGTTGACCGGGTTCCTGCGACTCGACCTGACCGATCAACAAAAAGTGCGGGCCGGTAAGATCACGGCGGTGTTGGTGGGCTTAGTCGCCATTGGGCTTGGTATCCTGTTCGCGCGGATGAACGTGAACTTCCTGGTCGGTTGGGCGTTCAGCGTGGCCGCCTCGGCTAACTTGCCGGCATTGGTCATGCTGTTGTTCTGGAAAGGCACGACCCGGCAGGGCATCGCAGCCGGCGTGATCGTGGGCATGGTGTCGTCGCTAGCGTGGATTCTGTTGAGCGGCGACACATACAAGGACGTTTACGGCCTGCCCGCGGAGTGGGCCGTGGTACCATTCAGTCAGCCGGCCATTGTCACCATTCCGCTCGGGTTCCTGACGCTGATCGCGGTGTCACTCGTCTCGCGGGCAAGAAAATAAGAATTTGGACTTGCGTTCATTTCGACTTGTGGCTACGGTCGCCCCTCGTCACTTTAAGTTTAGACACCGAGTTGTTACAGTTAAGTATTCCGTTCACGTTGGCCAACGCCGCCCGATCATATCCTCCGGCGAGCCGACAAGGCAGATGCTATGTACGCTCACCGTGCGCGCTGTGCTTTTACGCTGATCGAACTGCTGGTGGTCATCGCCATCATTGCCGTACTAATAGGATTGATGATGCCCGCCGTGCAAAAGGTGCGGGCCGCCGCGGATCGCACCGCGTGCCAGAACAATCTGCATCAAATTGTCCTCGCGCTGCATCAACATGAAAATGAGATCGGCCATTTTCCGCAGGCGTATTCCAAGAGTCTTCCGATCGCCCAAAGCGATTACGGTCCGCGGCGGCCGTGGACCACACGCATCCTGCCTTATCTGGAAAAGATGTCGCACTACAACCTGTCGGGGGCGACGCTAGACATCACGATCGTGAAGAATTTTCACTGCGCCGCCGACTGGCGCATGATGAGCAAAGGTAAATATGCGTCGCTGATCCCCGGTGCATTGACATCCTACTTTGCCGTGGATGGCAGCGTGGCGGGCAATGCCGCCGGTGCCTGGTTCCTGCCCACTGACGGCGTGATGTATGGCAGTTCCAAGACGAAAATGACCGACATCGGCGACGGGGCAAGCAACACGATCATAGTTGGCGAGCGCCCGCCGGACGCCAAGTTCGCCTGGGGTTGGACATTTTGGGGCTGGTTCGATTCATCGATGCCGGTCAAAGTTTATGCTCGCCCGGACAGTTTCACATATTCGTCGTGTGCCGTACCCGGAACATTCAAGCCCGGCAATACCACCGATATCTGCCACGGCCTGCACTACTGGAGCCTGCACGAAGGCGGTGCCCACTTCGCATTCGCCGACGGATCCGTGCGCTTCATTTCATATTCAGTTGGACCCGATCTTTTGCCCAAGCTCGCGACGCGAAACTGCGGTGAGGTAGTTGAAATACCTTAGCGGCAGAGTGTGTCATACCGCATCACTTTGATTTGTAAGGATGCCATGAGGTGCGGTGTTTGGTCCAACGGACCAGTCTTCCTTAGCCCAGCCCAGCGGGCTGGGTTTGCGATCACATTTCAGCCGCGGCCTGAAGGGCCGCGCTCGAAGAAGCGCGGCCCTTCAGGCCGCAAACACTACCTCGCGATAACCCAGCCCGTTGGGCTGGGTTAAGGAAGGTTGACCCTTCGGGCCAAGCGATCCACACGCGCCGGAATACAACGGGACAAAATAATAAACTGAGGGCTGCTACAAATCAAGGCAACTCGGTAAAAGGGCTACAATGTCTCCGCCCGAGGAGTCAATCATGCCTTTATCAATTTCGCGCCGACAGTTTCTGCAATTCACTGCTGCCGGGGTCGGTTGGTTGGCGGTACGGCCATGCTTGGCCGCCGACGCCGATGCCCATCGCGTCGCTCTGTTGGCCGACACGCACATTTCCGATGCGCCGGCACGTGGCCCTCATGACTGCGACATGACAGAACGAATGCGCAGTGCCGTCGCGGAGATCACCGCCGTGACGCCGAGGCTTGCGTGCGCGGTCATCAATGGTGATCTCGCCTGGAAACTGGGCACGCCCGGAGAATACGCGCGCTTTACGGACGCGATCGCGCCGTTGCAAAAGGCCAATGTTCCGCTGCATCTTGTCTTGGGCAATCACGACACACGAGCCGCGTTTCTTGATGGCGTGAAGGCAGCGCACCCTAAGGAAAGTCCGGTCGATGGCAAGCACGTATTGGTTGTCGAATTACCGCGCGCCGATCTCATTATTCTCGATTCACTGGAACCGCGCCTGGGCATCCCCGGCGAATGCGGCTCAGCCCAACTCAAATGGCTGGGCCAGGTTCTGGATCGCAATCCAACCAAACCGGCCGTGACCTTCATCCACCACAACCCGCAGTGGCTGACGCCGAAAGAGGAACTCATCGGACTCGCCGACACCGTAGCGTTTTGGGACATCCTCAAGAGCCGGCCCCGAGTCAAAGCCCACGTCTTTGGCCACACCCACACCTGGAAGCTCGACAAGAAAGACGGCATCCATCTCGTCAACCTGCCCGCGGTCGGGTATCCCTTTAACCCCAATGGCGTGACCGGCTGGATCGACATGCGACTGACAGACAAAGGCGCGGCGATGACGGTGCACGCGTTCGACACGAAGCATGCGGAGCACTTGAAAACAAGTGAAGTGACGTGGCGATGAGTATATTGGTGGAGGCCGAAGCGCAGCGAGGCGAACACATGATCCTCCTCGCTCCGCTTCGGCCTCCACAACCAAAGCGGTTGCCGGTCCAGTTGGTTAGATGGACCCGCCGAACCGCAACCGGAACTGGATGAAGTCACTGGCGGCCACCGCGCCGTCGTTGTTGAAGTCGAAGATGGGGCTAGTGCCGCCGAGCGCCAAGCGGAATTGGATAAAGTCATTTGCGGCGACGGTGCCGTCGCCGTCGGCGTCGCCGAAGAAGCGGTGGAAGGAAATTGTCGCGTTTCCTTGGCCTGTTCCATTCATGTCGCCGTCAAGGTTTTGTTCATCAAATTGGCTAGTCATGAGACTACCGTTGACGACGATTGAGTACTTACCATCGGGTAGAGACCCAAACTGGGAGAACGATTGGAAGCTTGGGAACGTGAACACGGCCACCGTCTGATTGGCAGTGCTTTCCGAAGTGACATCCAAAGTGTAGTCGGCAATGCCTGACCTGCTTCGCGCACTTTTCTGCACGGCAGGCAACAGAAGTCCGATCAGTACGGTAATGATTGCGAAAACCACCGACAACTCGATGAGCGCGAAGGCTCGCTGACCTCCAGTGAGCTGTTTGCTTTCAACCATTCTTCCTCAACTCCGCGCTGGCTCAATAGTCTCCCGGATTGATGACCTCGCCGCCGGCCCGCGTGATCAGCCGGGCCACGATGCGCAAGGGCACATTCTGGTTGATGAACGCCACTGAGCCGTCGCAGAAGACGACGTTGGCACCTTGAGGATGAAAGCTGTAAATGCCGCCCCCGTTGTCGCAGTTCACCGCGCATGGGCCATAGATTGTACCATCAAAGTTCGCGCCATGCATCATGCTCGGGCCACGTTGCGCCCAATCGGGCAAGGGAATTCCACTGTTGGCGACTATACCTTGACGCCTGTAACGATTCGGCGCACCTGCCTGTTCTGCGATGAGAATCGTCTGGGATATCCCGTCTCGCACATCTGCGGGGCGGATAACTACTCGCTCAGGTTGCAAGCCTGTGGTCCAGACCAAGCCGTAAAGCCACATGACGCCGTGGTAAGGCCTATGAGGCGAAGTGCCTCCTAGATTGTCCGTCAATCCTAAGTTACTCGTCTGGGGGTGCACAGCGTACCATCCGTTATAGTCCATTCGGCCTGCAGGAAAACCGCCAAACCGAAATGTGTTTTTTTTTCCACTCGGTTCAGAAGGACAGACAAACGACGAAACTACCGCGCTAGCGGCCGCATTGTTTTCAACATCGCCGGCACCTTTGTCAAACCGGTACAGCCCGTAGGACGCCTGCTGTTCCAAATAGGGCAACAAGAAGACCGGCCAATAATGAACGCCGGTGAATCCAGCGGGTATACCAAGCGGTAGACATTCACCACTCGTGCCGCCAGGAGGGAAAAAGCCGTGGTTGCTCTCGAATAGCCGTGCCGCCAGGCCAATTTGTTTAAGGTTATTTTTGCATTGGGTTCTATTGGCAGCTTCGCGCACCTTCTGCACCGCTGGCAGCAACAGACCGATGAGTACCGCGATGATTGCAATCACCACTAACAGTTCAATAAGCGAAAAGGCGAGACGACCAACCTTCTTTGCGTGTTCCGTACCAGTCGCTTGATTTGAATACCACATTGTCGTTCCACCTTCGAATAATGACCCAAGCGATAGCACACAATGTTGCGGTCGGGCGGCGAATCCCAACCGCAACGCCAGGACTATCTCAACGTTGCCTCCCTACGGCCCATCAACTCATATCGACCCACCAAATCTTAACCGAAACTGAATGAGATCGCTTGCTGCTACGCCGAAGGAGGTTGAAAAGGGGTCGGGAGTCTTTTAATGAGGGTGGGCCGGTTGATCGTACATCGTCGCTGCAGCCGCTGGGGCGCCACGACTAGGCTCAACCACAAAGATAAGACTCCCGACCCCTTTTTATTCCCTTTTTATTCCTTTTTAGTTATTTCTCAGTGACCGGCGGGGGCGATCCCTGGGGGTTGTACTCCCAGGACCAGGGCAGTTGCGTGTCGCCGAACAGCGCGCCGACCAGGGCCGGGTAAATGGTCTCGCCGCGCACGCTGTTGGATATCAGCAGGATGCCGCTCTTTTTCGGCACGACGCACACCGCCTGGTTGCCGGTGTGGTCGTCGTGGCCGCCCTTGAAGAAGGCGTCTCCATACGGGCTGCGGAACAGGATGGCTCCTAGCCCGGACGACAGGCCGATCTCACTGTTCGCAGGGCGCACCGTCACAGCCAGCGTCGGGAACTGGTGCGCGGAGGTGATGGCGATCTGCGGCCGTAGCATCTCGGCCCGTGCTTTGGCGGACAGGCCGTCGCCCCGCAGGAACCCGCTCACGAACTTCGCGCAATCGGCGATTGTGCTGTCCATCGAACCCGCCGCCCGGACGCTGCGGCGTTGATGGTGCTCTTTGCCCTTGCCGTCGATATCGTAGCCGCGTGTGCAGTTGGCCGCGAAGTCGTCGCGCCACGTCATGCTGGTCCGCGTCATGCCGAACCGGTCGAACACCCGCCGCTGCATCTCCTTGCCGGCGTCCAGCCCCAGCCCTTCCTCGAGCACGAACTGCATCAGGTTGATCCCTTCGCCCGAATAGGCGTAGCGGGAGCCAGGTTCGAACTTGAAGTCCAGCTTCCCGTTTGGATTGACGAAGCGGAAGTTGGGGAAGCCAGGCGTGTGATTCAGCAAAATGCGCGGCGTCAGCGCCTGCCAGCGCGGGTCGCCGGCGAGGTCGGCGTACTTCGGGTAGTCCGGCAAGGGCTTCTTCAGATACTTGGCAATTGGGCTGTCCAGGTCAACGATCCCCTCGTCCACCAACTGCATGACCATGTAGGCGAACGCCAGCTTGGTCCAGGAGGCGGCATACATCACCGTGTCGGCGTCCAGCGGCAAATCCTGCTCCACGTCGCGCCGGCCGTAGGCTTTGACGTACACGGGACGACCACCCTGGATCAGCGCGAGCGCCAGCCCGGGCACGCGCCCCTTGGTCATCAGCCGCTCCACGGTGGCGTCGATCTGACTGGGCGTAAGGGTACTCCCGTCCAGACGACGAATCGTCGGCACGACAGCGGTCGTTTCGTCCGGTATTAAAACCAGCGATCCCATTGGCACAGCGCCAAGGAGTATGAGCAACAAATCCATTCGCATCGGCAACTCCTGTCGGTTTGCTAATGTGCAACGTGTCCCAATTCTCTCTGCCCTATCGCCCAGCCACCGACCAAGCTCCGTGGCCGGATAAAGGGGACATTCGACTTTTTATGAAGAGTCGAATGTCCCCTTTATCCCGGCCCCCACTATCCGGGCCTTTGTCCGGCCGTCCCCTTCTTCCTGGCTAGCAATGATGCTGCGAGCCATAGAAGAGTCAGTCCGGCGGCCGCCGGTCCCAGCCAGTACGCCCTGCTGCCCAGCACGCTTCTCTCCCGGTTGCCGAATCGGACAGTGACAGTGCCTACTTCACCAATGCCCAGGCATTCCTTTGACGGATACCCGTGGGGATCAACCGCCTCACTCTGGCCCGATGTCGTCGCCCGCAAGATCCAGCGATCATTTTCGACCGCGCGCAATCGGACCAGCAACTCGTGGTTGACATGCTGCACGCTGCCCCACGACATCAGGTCGCCCGTGGGAGCGAGAAGAACCGAGGCTCCCGAATTGGCCAGGGAGCCGGCAATGGCAGGGGCATCGAAATCGTAGCATAGGCCAATTCCCAACGTCCCTACCGACAAGGGGAAGACCGGACACCGGTTGCCTGGAAGTCCATCCACCATGAGAGGGACTGGACGCTGTTTGGGAAATGTCCCGACCAGCTCACCATTGCGATCGAGCACCGCTGCTACGTTCTGAAATCCCGGTTCGCCGTAGCGACCTTCCACAGTTCCGAAAATCACCGGACATGCAAATCTGCGCGCCAGCGCGACTGGCCCTTTGGTGTCGGCGATCGCCCTTTGGATTCCATCGGGATAGGCGTACTCCGGCAGAACAACCAGGTCGACACGTTGGTATGGAAGAGAATCCAGAAAGGATGAAACCCGATGGGATTCTTCAATCTGAACCAGCAGCGCCGATCGGTCAGGAGATTCAATTGACGGCAACAGCAGGGCAAACCCAGGCAGTAGGCAGAATGCGAGTGCGTAGCGAAGTTTGCCAAACGCCGCGCAAGCCGCCGTGGTCCAAACGATGAACGTCAAGCCGTAAC
>JANNLP010000789.1:0-7933 GCA_031396905.1 Gemmataceae bacterium | reverse complement strand
TGCCAATGGGGCGATCATCGCGCGGATGGACGAGAAGAACGGCTACCGCGGTTGGGATCTATGGATGCAGGGGGGCCGCGTCGCTTTCCATCACATCCATAAGTGGCAGGGCGATGCGTTAAAAGTGGCGGCAAAGGCAGCATTGCCTGTTAACGCGTGGACCCATGTTACATTGGTCTACGATGGGTCCATGAAGGCGGCCGGCATGCGCATCTATTATGACGGCGAACAACAGCCGGTTCATGTCGAAGCCGATTCGTTGAAGAACACAACACGGACCAAGGTGCCGTTGAAGATCGGCCAGCGCGAATCGACGTCGCGCATTCAGAATGTGGTCCTCAATGATTTGCGCATTTATGAACGTGCGTTAGATGTTTCGGAAGTCCGTCATGTGGCTCGGTCCGCGCGGGCAGCGGAGTTGCTCACCAAAACAGATCGAAAACCCGCGGAAATCGACGAACTGTTTGTCTGGTGGCTCCGGGATAATGACCCGCAATTCCGCGATGCTACAGGCCGGCTTGAAGTCTTGGGCAGAGAGCAGTTGGCCATCAAAGCACGCGGCACCGTCGCCCATGTCATGCAGGAGAAACCAGCCCCGCCGATGGCGCACGTTTTGAATCGTGGCGAGTACGACCAGCGGCGTGATGAGGTCAAGCCCGACACGCCAAAGGTGCTTCCTCCGTTTCCTGTTGAGTTGCCGAAAGATCGCATTGGGCTGGCGAAATGGTTGCTGCGGCCCGAACATCCCCTGACCGCACGAGTCACGGTGAATCGCTTTTGGCAGGAGCTGTTCGGCACCGGCATCGTGAAGACTAGCGGGGACTTCGGCACGGCTGGCGATTTGCCGTCGCACCCCGAGTTGCTTGATTGGCTGGCCATTGAATTTCGCGAAAGCGGCTGGGATGTGAAGAAGCTCTTCCGTCTGATGGTTACGTCGGCGACATATCGCCAGGCGGCGATCACCACGCCGGAGAAGCGTGAAAAGGATCCGTTTAATCGACTGCTGTCGCGCGGGCCGCGTTTTCGCATGGATGCCGAGATGGTCCGCGATTGTGCCTTGGCATCCAGCGGTCTCATGGTCCGCAAGATTGGCGGGCCGAGCGTGAAACCATACCAGCCCGAGGGCGTGTGGGAAGCCGTCGCCATGATCGGCAGCGACACCCGTGACTATAAGCAGGATCGCGGTGAAAACCTTTATCGCCGGAGCATGTACACGTTTTGGAAGCGAGCCGCCCCGCCCGCTTCGATGGATATTCTCAACGCACCCAATCGCGAAACCTGTGCCACGCGTCGGGAACGGACCAACACGCCATTGCAGGCGCTCGTGACGCTGAACGACCCGCAGTTCGTTGAGTCCGCCCGGCACGTGGCTCAGTTGGCGCTTCAAAAAGATGTGACCGACTCTGCCACAATTGACTTCATTGCCCGGCGTGTATTGGCTCGACCGTTGCGTACGGATGAGTTACCGGTGGTCACGAAGTCACTGGCCGATTTGCTGAAACATTATCGCAGCCATTCGGAAGAAGCGGTCAAGCTCCTCGCCGTCGGCGAGTCGCCACGCGACAAGAAGATTGAGCCGGCCACTCATGCGGCGTGGACGATGCTGTGCAACCAACTGATGAACCTGGATGAAGTGCTGAATAAGTGAGTTTGCACGCTTGCTGTCGTGAATACAGTAACTGAATGCGAATCGCATCGATCACCGCCGGGGCGGCGGGCATGTTTTGCGGCAGTTGCCTGCGCGACAATACCCTGGCGGCGGCACTGATTCGCTTGGGTCATGATTGCGTCCTGCTGCCCACGTTCACGCCGCTGACGCTGGATGAGCCGGACCAAAGCACGAAGCGTGTTTTTCTCGGCGGCGTCAATGTCTTTCTCGATGAATACCGCTTTGCCCGCTGGCTGCCGGGCATGATGCGACGATGGCTCGATAAGCCCGGTTTGTTGCGCTACGTCTCCCGCTTCTCTGGCATCGAAAACTACGAAAAGCTCGGTGAGATGACCCTATCCATGCTGCGCGGCGAGCATGGTCGGCAGGGCCGCGAGTTTGGCGACTTGTTGCGGTATCTGGCCGACGACGTGAAACCCGAAGTAGTGCTGGTAACCAACTTGCTATTGTCCGCCCTCGCGCCCTTGATTCGTGATCGGCTAAACGTTCCGGTCATCATCGCGTTGCAGGGCGACGATATTTTCCTGGATGCACTTCGGCCCGAACATCGGGCGGCAGCACTTGCAGAGATTCACCGCAATTGCAAGTCCGTCGCCGGTTACATTGCCACGAGCCGCTATTACGCCGACCACATGGCCGCGTATGCCGCCATCCCGCGCGACGAAATCCATGTGATCTATCCAGGGCTGGATTTGCGGCCTTATGGCGGCGAACGTCCAATGCGAAGCGGCCCACCCGTCATCGGCTACTTTGCCCGCATTGATCCGCAAAAGGGCCTGCACAATCTGGCCGATGCTTTTATCCATTTGCGCAAATCGATACCCGATGCCCGGTTGCGAATCTCGGGATGGTTAGGTCCGCAGAACAAAAAGTACCTTGATGGCATCCTCGCCAAAGTCGGCAGCGCGGCAGAATACGTTCCATCACCGAACCTCAATGACAAGGACACTTTCCTGCAAAAGTTGGATGTGCTGAGCGTGCCGACCATCTACCGCGAACCCAAGGGACTCTATGTGTTAGAGTCGCTCGCCAACGGCACACCAGCGGTGCTTCCGGCTCATGGCGCGTTCCCCGAGTTGATCGAACAAACCGCCGGCGGCGTATTGGTTCCATCGGGTGATAAGACAGCGCTGGCAAACGCCCTAGGCGAATTGTTGACGGACCCAAAACGACTGAACGAACACCGGCAACTAGGACTTGCCGCCATTCGCGAACGCTTCACCGCCGCCCGCATGGCGGAAGAAACGATACAAGTCATTAATAATCGACGTGAGGTTTTATCATGACTCCATTCCTCTGTCACCGCCGGGTTGAGTTTTGCGATACCGACATGGCGGGGATGATGCACTTTTCCAACTTCCTTCGCTTCATGGAGTTTGCCGAGCAGGAGTTTCGCCGGGTGCGCGGGTTATCCGTAAATTGGGTCGAAGGCGCAGGGCATTTCGGCTTTCCTCGCGTATCGGCAACCTGCGACTACCTGAAGCCGGCGCGGTTTGAACAAGTATTGGAAATCGCGGTGACCGTGGACAAGATCGGCGACAAGTCGGTGAGCTTCGGCTTTGAGTTTCGCCACGAGGGAACCGCGATCGCCCGGGGTAAGATGACCTCGGTTTGCTGCCTCGTCGGCACTGGCGGTGCCATTGAGGCGGTCCGCATTCCCGACGCCATTCGTATCAAATTGGCCGGTTCGCCTGCAGAATAATCGATATGGTCGTGTAAACCCATACACCATCATCGCGCGGGGACGCCGATCAAATTCGGCACGCCGCGAACTAATCCGACCTCACCTCGCTTTCTGGTCTATATTTGCGTGGTCAATATGCAGGGAGGTCCCCTCGCGCCGGATGTGCTATGGCCGATGTTGCTGCTAAATACTGCGTTCCGACGTATCTTTCGCTGATCCCGGAAGAACTCGATGTACGAGTTTTCCGCCATCAGATCGAAACAGCGGGCGGTCCCATTGCTTGTTGGTCCTACGTCACTGATGGCCTGCGCCGGCTGGGTCAACGCGATGTCGTTTTCACACTGCGCCGCATGCCGGATGAAGACGATGAAGCCTATCCCCGCGATCCGCTCGACTATTTTCAATTGATGTATCAGCAAGCCTCCGCAGGCAAAACAGTCGAGACCGGCGGCTATAGTCGCTTCTCGCGTCCCGGCGGCTTTCTTGGCCGCAACGGCGCTGTTGGCATGACCTATGTTCCTGCCACGCCGCTCAAAGGCGTCAACTATCCCGATCGCATGTTGTCGGCCATTTTGGTCACCAGCGACGAGATCGATGCCATTCGCGCGCACGGCAACTATCGGTTGCTCAGCCTGCTCGGTTTTCGCTCGCACCACTTCCCGTATCCGCAGTGGTCGGATCGCCGGCGACCCAGTTTGCTCTGCATGGACGACGTGAAAAAGAGCCTGCTCGGCACCACCGCATTGGCCACAGCTCGCGGCTTGTATGCCCGCCGCCAGCGCCACCAGGTCCACGTTCATTTACCGGACGACCGAGCAGCAACAGTATTGAAGAAGCGACTCGAAACATTGCCGGCCCGCGGTCCATTCGTCCTGCTCACCGATCCTGATCCCGAAGCCAAGGCGCGTTTGGTTTGGAAACCTGGCATGCCCGTCGAAACGATCGGCTCGGAGAATCGCCCGGAAGCCAGCCTGACCGGTGGTTTCGTCGCCTTCTTCATGTCTTCCAAGGCGATTGAAGGCGTTCATGTGTGCGAGGACGGCTTTGCAGTGTCCATGCGGCGACCCACCTGGGAGCGCGTCCGCAACGCCTTACTGCATGACGAATCGTTTACGATGCCGGCCGAAGATGGATCGATGAAACTCGTCTGCGGTATGGAAGCTGAAATCGAGCCGGTGCATCCTGCTGGTAGCCACTATTACCAGGACGAAGACCAGCTTAAGACCCGCGTGTCCGCCGACGAGTTGGCGTGGTTTGATCGCCGGGTTGGTCACGTCGTTGAAGATCACTTTGCCGAAACGCCCGCGAGCGATGGCGAAGCGCTCACCGTGTTTTGTGCCGTGCGCCCAGGATTGCACGCCAAGTTCTGGGTGGTGTGCCAACCCGACGAGATGCCCAGCGGCAGCCACAAACTACTGCTCCGTCGGCTGGCGGCGTTGAAACCGCCGAAGGTTTCCGGCGCGGTGGCGTGGGCACAGAAGTTTGAATTGTGGGGCGGTACCGGTGAGCCATCGCACTTTGCCCGTATGCCGAGCGAGTGGGCCGTTGCGTTGCCGACCAAAAGCTCACCCGTCATTCCCGACATTATCCTCGACCACGTTTGGCCAACGGCGTAAGAAAGCCCGTGGGTTGCAACCCATGGGCTTTCGATGTTAACGATCACCAATCTCGGCAAAGACTATCCCACCCGCTCCGGGCCGCTAACCGTACTCCGCGATGTGTCGTTATCGATGCAACGTGGAGACGCGCTGGCGGTGCTCGGCCCATCCGGCTCCGGGAAAAGCACGCTACTGCATTTACTTGGTACGCTGGATCGCCCGACGAGCGGCACGGTAACGCTCGAAGGCGTTGACCCATTCGCTCTCGACGAGCCTGCGCTTGCGGACTTTCGCAATCGCAACATCGGCTTCGTGTTTCAGGATCATCACTTGTTGCCGCAATGTTCCGTGTTGGAGAATGTGCTAGTGCCGACGCTGGCCCGCCGCGATCGGCCAGCCGACATCGAAACATGGGCAAGGCAACTTCTCGCCAAAGTGGGATTGAAAACTCGGCTCGACCATCGTCCGGCGGAACTCAGCGGCGGCGAACGCCAACGTGTCGCTGTGGCCCGAGCGCTGATCCAAAAGCCCAAGCTGCTCTTGGCCGACGAGCCGACTGGCAATCTCGACCGCACCAACGCCACCGCCATCGGCGAGTTGCTCCTCGGCATCGCCAAAGAACAAAACGCCATCCTCATCGCCGTCACTCACAGTCCTGAACTAGCCGCAAAATTCCCCAAACGCAGCGAAATGGACGACGGGCGGTTGGTATTAGGCGAGCCGGGAGCGTAAGCGACCGGAGTAGTCCGCTTGACGCAACTACGAAGCGTCGCTTACGAGTCGATTGATGAACCAATTTCGATTACTGCGCCGAAATCTGCGCTTCCACCGCCGGGCCAACGTCGCCGCCCTACTCGGCGTCGCTGTCGGCACAGCTGCGCTCACAGGGGCGTTATTGGTGGGCGATTCGCTGCGCGGGAGTTTGCGGGAGCGGGCGCTACAGCGATTGGGGGGTGTTACTAACGCGATGATTCTACCGCGATTCGTTCGCAGCTATTTGTTTGTTGGAGATATCAGGCCAGCAATCCTGTTGCGAGGAATTGTCGAATCTGAAACTCAAGGCCGCACCCGTCGCGCTACTGACGTGAGTTTGATGACTCACTGGCGCGAGTTCGACTCGACTCAACCACCATCGCCTTTGCGAGATCTCTTGGGAGGACACTTTCGTTCGCCACCTCGTAACACTCAGGCCATGCCCGAACAGCCAAGGCCCGGGGAAGCCTACCTGTCCTTCACGTTGGCCAAGGAACTCGGTTTGAGTGAGCCCGGCAAGATTCGAATTCGCCTACCATTGCAAGCAGCAGTTTCCAGAGACAATATACTTGGGCGCAAGTCAGTTGCTGAGTCGACGCGTGTCATCGAATGTCGCGCCGTTCCTCTAGCAACGGATGATCCGCGTGGCTACTTTGATCTGACGTCTGCAATGGGACAGCCACGCATTGTTATTGCGAATAGTCTCGATCTATCGCCTAATGAAACCAAACCAAATCAAGTCAATGCATTCTTACAAGCGGGAAGTGATCCACCGGCGCTCCATAGGCCGCAGTTTGATGACTTCGGTCTTACGCTCAGAAGTGTTGCACGGCGTTCCAATGAATTGATGAAATTAATTGTTCGTCGAGGAACAGAAGGTCTCACATCACGTGACTACCGCCGTCGGCTCGCCGAGTCCATGGTTCAAGCCGCCGACACAAGTGGTGACAAAACGGTAACCTACGATGAATTGCTCGCCTACTTCACCCGCCGTGGCACCATCGATCTGGAATCCGAAAGCTTGCTCCTCTCGCCACCGGCTGTGGAAGCGGCCCACGCCACGGCAAAAGAACTCAACGTCCCCGCGACTTCCACGCTCGTCTACCTCGCCAACTCAATATCGGATGGCACGACTGAGATTCCCTATTCGGTAATTGCAGCGGTGGAGCCGCAATCGCCAGCACCGTTTGGGCCGTATCTGGATCCAAGCGAACCGCCGCTGGCAGATGATGAGATCCTGCTAGCGGATTGGCCCGAGTCGCCGCTTGCGGCTAAGCGTGGCGACACCATCACTGTCCGTTACTTCCTGCCCGAATCCGATGGCAAAGCGACCGAAACATCGGCAACATTCAAGCTGCGCGGCAAAGTGCCGCTGACTGGCGTCGGCGCGGACCCTTATCTCGCTCCAGAATTCCCGGGCATCACCGATAAACTCACGCTGGGCGAATGGGATCCACCATTCCCTTACGACAACAGCAAGATCAAGAAACGCGACGAGAATTACTGGGACCGTTATCGAGCTACGCCGAAAGCGTATGTCAACACAGCCGTTGGTCGAAAACTATTCGGCAGCCGCTTCGGTTTCGCCACATCTGTGCGCTTCGCCGCCACTTCCAACGAAGATGCTAATCGCATCAATGAAACTCTGTTGAAGAAGCTGCGACCTGAAGATTTCGGTTTAGTATTCGAGGACGTGCGGGCCAAGGCCCTGGTAGGCAGTCAGGGCGGCACCGATTTCGGCGGCCTGTTCCTTGGCTTCAGCATGTTCCTGATTGCCGGGGCGCTGATGCTGGTGAGCCTGTTGTGGAAACTCAATCTCGAAAAGCGCGCCGCCGAAATCGGCCTGTTGTTCGCCACCGGCTTCCGCATTCGCACCGTGCGGCGATTGTTGCTGACCGAAGGTTTGATCGTTGCAGCGCTCGGTGCCTTGCTCGGATTGGTGCTGGCCGTCGGCTACGGCCTACTCATGTTGAAGTTGCTAGCCGCACTGTGGCCCGATGCCGGCGTGGCGTCGTTCTTGACTTTGCATATCGAACCGCAAACGCCGATCATCGGTTTCTTGGGCATGTTGTTGCTGACGGGCCTTTCGGTGTGGTGGTCCTTGCGTTCTTTGCGTCACGTCGCACCTGCCATGCTGCTTCGTGGCATCCTGTCCCCCTCTCCCCTTGGGGGAGAGGGGTTAGCGGTGAGGGGTTTGAACCATCGCCCTGTAAGCGCCAACCCCTCACC
>JANNLP010000696.1:0-7347 GCA_031396905.1 Gemmataceae bacterium | reverse complement strand
GTGCGCACACCCCCTTGCAGATCAGAACCCGCCCCCGGTTCGGTTAAACAGAGACAACCCAGTCGGCCTTTGCCGGTTGCCAGCCCCGGCAGCCTGCCCGGCAGCTTGCGGCAGGCGATTTTTGATGCCAATGCCGCCTCCGGCGCGGACATTGTTGATGCCACGGCCGCGTTGGGCACGATCACACTTGTTGCCGGAGAGTTTTCGGTTACGGGTGATACGGCCATCATTGGCTCCGGTGCCAGCAAGTTGACGATTGATGCGGCCAAGCTCAGCCGGCACTTCAACGTATCGGATGACACGACTGCTCAGATTTCCGTTTCCATAAGCGGCATGACGTTGACCAATGGTCAGGCACCGGCATACACCGGCGTCGCACCGTTCCCTTCGGGGGCAGGCGGCTCGATTTATGTCCGTAACGAAAAGCTGACCATCGACAGCATGGTCATCACCGGCAACACTTCGGGGCCGAACGGTAGCGGCGGCGGCATCGGCGGCGGCGAGGCGGCAATTCCGCAACAATTCAATACCAGTGGCTACGGCTTCTGGCTCACCGTCACCAATAGCCAAATCGACAACAATGTTGCCCAGGGACTGGGTGCCAATGGCGGCGGCATCCACTTCAGCTTCCCCAATAGTGGAATCAACTTCCCCGGCGCGACCGGCAACGTTTTTGTGATTGCCAATTCCACCGTGTCCAACAACACGGGCGGCAAGCGCGGCGGCGGCATTTACTTCAGCGGCAACGCCGGCGGGCAATTGAACTCTTCGTTCTCCATGCGGAACACGACGGTGTCGGGCAATAAGTCATTGAACGAATTCGCTGGTGGCGTCCTCATCGCCAGTACCACAAGTCTGCCGATGTCGATCCTGAACTCGACGATCACCAACAACACAGGATCAACGTCGCCTGGCGCCGGCGGACTCATGCTCAATACCGGGACCGGCACGATCAACATCGAAGGCTCGATCATCGCCGACAACTTCGGCGGGAACGTCGCGTCGGACATCCTGTCGAGCACCACCCAGATCAACTCGAAGAACAACATTTTTGGCACCAAATCGGGCATCACCTCATACTTGAGCGACAAGGGCGGCACCATTATCAGCTCGGCCAAGCTCGCGCCGCTGACCAACAATGGCGGCATCACCTTGACGCATTTGCCGTTCTACAACAGCCCGGCCGTCAACGCCGGCTCGGTGACGGCAACGACGATTACAGTAGCCATGACCAACGTCGACACGACGGCGACTGTGGCAAGCACTGCCAATCTCACCATCGGTTCGCTCATTCGCATCGACAACGAAGCGATGTTGATCACCAATATCGCCGGCTTGGTTGTCACCGTCACCCGGGCGCAAAACAGCACGACTGCCGCCGCCCATACGGTTGGCAAGGCCGTGAATAATGGCATCGCAGCCGCGACCACGCTGAACGCGGCCGCCGCACCCGCGGCAACAACTGTCACGGTGGCCAGTGCAACCAACCTTTCCGTCGGCACGTTCATCGGCATTGACACCGAAGTGGTGCAGATCACGGCGATCGCGGGAACGACCGTCACGATTACGCCGGCCTTGGCCGCCGCGCATGTGATTGGTGCCGGCGTCAACCAGGCGTCAACAACGCAGGCCATTCTCGGGCCGGCGATTACCGCAGGTGCCACATCGGTATTCGTCGTCAACAACATCGGCATTGCGCCCGGACAAAGTTTGCGAATCGACAACGAGAATATCACAGTTACCGAGGTGAAGACGGCCGCCGCAACGACATTGGCCGCGGCGATGACTCCGACTGACACGTTTGCGCTGGTCGCTTCCACGGCGAATCTCGTCGTTGGCATGCCGTTGACGATCGATTTTGAAACGGTGAATGTTACTTCGATTCCGACAGTGGCCGCAGCCTTGGTCGGGGGAATCACGTCATCGGCGACGCTGGCCACGCTGACCAACACCACCGGCATATCGGCCGGGATGCTCCTGTTGATCGACGCCGAATACGTCTTGGTGACCGGCGTGTCATCGCCGACCATCTCCATGACCCGTGGACAGAATGGCACCTCGGCCGCCATTCACGCTGGAGCAGCAGTGGTCAGTTCGATTTCCATCGGTGTTTCACGTGGGCAGTTTGGTACGACCGCACTTTCCCATACGTCGACCACGTCGTTGCTCGCGCCTTCGTTGACGATTGTTCGTGGCCAAGACGCTACCACCGCGGCGGCCCACAATGCCGCCCGCCCATTGTTGGTCGCCAAGGATCAGCTCGGCAACGCCCGCCGACAGGGTACTCTGGTCGAATTCGGCGCCGTCGAACTGAATCCCGTGACCCCGGCGGCGATCGGCGTCCTGACCAATGTCACCGCCGGCAACTCGACCGGCACATTTGATGTGACGTTTACGGCAACCGCCCCGAATCTGATTGATGTCAGTACGCTGATGGGCAAGAACGACCGTGTTCATGTCGTCGGCCCGGCCGGCAGCGGCTTCGACGTTCCGGCCACCTATGTGACCATCAACGACGGCACCAATGGCTCGCCGCGAACGGCTTCCTACAGCTTTACCGCTCCTGGCGGCACGTGGGATTATCTGGATAGCGGCCTTTACTCGATCGTAATGACGGGTGGCGCAACGTCAGTGCTCGATACCGCGGCCAATGCGGTGCCGGGCAACACCGTTGGAACGTTCAACGTTGCCATCGGTCGCAGCCTGGTGGTCACGGATGCAACCGAAATCGTCGTCTCGACGGCATTGACGTTGGCGATCTCGAACACAGATACCATGTTCGACGTAAACGATGCCACTGGTATTGCCAACGGTCAGTTCTTGTTCATCGACGCCGGCACGGCGAATACGGAATACGTGCTGGTCACCAATGTTTCCGGCAACACGCTCACCGTGACCCGGGCACAGCTCGGTTCAACCGCGGTGGCTCATGCCGCCAGCGCTGGCGTCGTTCTGAGCACCACGCAGTGGGCGCTTGGCCAAGCCAACGCCAATGTCTTCGTCAGCGACTCGATCACGTTCAACACCGTGGCGATGGGCACAACAACGATCAACGTAACTTCGACGCTGAATATCACCGATCCGGTCGCCATTAACGGGCCGGGCATTACTTTCGACGGCGGTTTGGCCGTACGTATTTTTAATGCATCGGGGCCGGGCAATATGGCCGTCAGCTTTACTGGGCTGACGATTTCCAATGGGATGGCAATGGTCACCCAATTCGATGGTGGTCTCGGTAGCGGTATTCGCGGCGACAATGAACATGTGACGCTGACCAACTGCATCGTAACCGGCAACACCGGCGGCGGCGTGGCATTGTATTCCCTCTTTGCCGGCTCGCTCACAATCATCAACTCCAAGTTGGACAGCAACATCGGCGGCGGCGTCGTCTTGTCGACAGCCGGGGTTCCAGGCGGAGGCCACGACCTGTCGATACAAAATAGCTCGATCACCAACAACACCGGCAGCGGCATCTCAGGCCGCTCGGTCAGTTTCAATGTTTCGAACAGCACAATCGCTGGAAACTCCGGGGCGACCAATGGCGGCGGCATCAACATCATTGGAAGTTTCAACAGCCTGGGCAACAGCATTCTCAATTCGACGATCACCGGCAACAGCGCCGCCAACGCCGGCGGCGGCATCTACATGTATTGGTCCGCATCGACAACGCAGCGCGTGCTAATTGGCAATACCACCATCGTCGGCAACTTCACCAACGGCGGCTTCCAGAACAAGCCGGGCGGCGGCGTCAACAACCAGGCGTCCACGGACTTCCTCGTGGAGTTCGACAATACCGTCATCGCCGGCAACACCAATAGCACTGTGCCGGATTTGTTCTCGAAGTCCAAGGTCATCGCCAACAACACGTTGATTGGGATTCTTCAACCCGTCAGTGCCGTGGTGTCCGGCTTCAACAATAAGTTCGGCTCCAAGAATTCTCCGCTGAACCCGCAACTGCAGTCGCTGGCCAGCAACGGCGGCCCGACCCAGACCATGTTGCCATATGCCGGCAGCCCGCTGGTGGATTCAGCCGTGGCGGTGCCGACATTGAGTACGCTCACCGTCAACATGACCGCGTTCGGAACCGGCGTCGTCGCAAGCCTCGCCAACTTCACGTCTCTGCCGACCTATGTGCTAATCGATTCCGAAATCATGCGTGCGAACAGCGTGAGCTTGGCGAGCGTCACCACACTGACGGCCGCCATCACCAATTCGGCAACCACCGCCATCGCCGTCGCCAGTTCGGCGGCCATGGCTGTCGGCGAGTTTCTGACCATTGATAGCGAAGTCGTACAGGTGACGTTGATCAACTCCGGCACATCGATCAACATCGCCCGCGCTCAGCAGGGCACCACGGCCGCGGCACACAATAGCGCGGCAGCGTTGCTGGCGCCGACCGTGTCTTTCACCCGTGGCGCGCTAGGCACCACCGCTGTCACCCACAGCTTGGGTGCCAGTATCACCATCGCTTACACCCATCCGGCTAACGATCAGCGCGGAGTCGGTTTCATCCGCGCAGCGGGCGGCAAGGTCGATATCGGCGCGGTCGAAGTCGATCCGAACATTCCGTCGGCGGTGCTGACCAGCTCCATTCCGCCGATTACTTCCAACACACCGAATCCGGTGATCTTTAATGTCACCTTCGCCGATGATGTCGCCATTGATGTGAACACGATCCTCACCAACGGCAACAACATCTTCCGGGTGACCGGGCCGAACGGTTACAACGTGCTGGCCACCTATGTGGTCGGCTCCATTAGTAACGTCGCCAATGGCACGCCGCGAACGGCTTCGTTCGAAGTCAGTGCGCCTTTGGTCGGCGGCTGGACCACGAACGATAACGGCTTTTACACGATTGCCATCGACACACCGTCCGTGGTGTCCGACACCAGCGCGACGTTCATCGAGCCGCATGTGATCGGCCAGTTCCAGGTCGGCATCACGCTCAACCTGATCGTCACCAACGATCTGGATTCCGGTGCCGGCAGCCTTCGCAACGCGCTGGATCAGGCCAACGCCAACTTCGGCGTCTCAGACAACATCACCTTCGATGCCGCGTTCTTCAGCATTCCGCGAACGATCACTCTGGCCGGCGGCGAACTGGCCATCACAGATGCTGTCAACATCGTCGGCCCCGGCTCGAAGTTCGTGACGCTGCAAGGCGCAGGCTCGCGCATTCTGACGATCGACACCCAGAGCAATCAACAGGTCATCACCATCAGCGGCTTGACCATGACGGGCGGCAATGGCAACAGTACGATCAACGCCGGCGTCACCCCGGGCGGCGGCGCCATTCTCAATGTGGATGAAGCGCTGACCATCACCAACGCCGTTATTACCAAGAACGACAACAGCGGTGCCAAAGACTTCAACGGCAACATCACCACCACCAACTACGGCGGCGGCATCCTCCTTGGCAATGCACTGGCGACGCTGACGTTGCAAAACAGCGTGTTGAGCTTCAACACGGCCGGGCAAAGCGGCGGCGGTCTGTCCGTCCGCTATGGCTGCTTGGTCAATATTGACAATTGCACCATCAGCAACAACGTGGCGACAAGCACCGGCGGCGATGGTGGCGGCATCTCCGCTTCGTTGGGCGCTTCCGGCGGCGGCATTCCCACACCGACGGTCACACTGACCAACAGCTCGGTCATTAACAACACGGCGGCCAGTGGCGGCGGTCTGCGAATGGGCAACGGCGTTAGCAACTCCCGGTTTGCCGTGTTGACGGTCATCAACAGCACGTTTTCCGGCAACGTCGCCAACACCGGCACCGCCGGCGGCATTTCGTTCGGAAATAGCTTGCTGTTCACGGTCCAAAACAGCACCATCACCGGCAACTATGCCCGCGCCGGCGGCGGCGGCATTCAACTGAGTCCAGGTGGGTTCAACTCCATCTACGGCGTCAACAATGGCGCGTTCATCAACACCATCATCTCGGGCAACTTCAACAAGGTGTCACCCGACATCGGCGGCGGCAATTCGACCACCGGCTTCACGATGTCGTTCGTCAACTCGTTCGTCGGCGCAGTGGATCAGACGCTGACCAAGATTAACAATGTCGGTAGCCAACTCGGCTCCTTGACTTCGCCGCTCGATGCCAAGTTGGCGCCGCTGGCGAACAATGGTGGCGTGACTTTGACGCATGGCCTGTTGCCGGGCAGTTTGGCGCTGAACTCCGGAACCGTCACGCCATTGGTCACGCTGACCACGTTGAAGGCGGCCATTACTGATTTGGCAACCACGTTGACCGTGACGGCTGTCGCGTCGATCTTGGCAAACACCTTCATCCAGATTGATTCGGAAATTCTGTTTGTGGTGTCCTCTACGTCGTCCACAGTGACAGTACTTCGCGGCCAACAGAGTACGACAGCGGCGGTTCATGCGATCCTCGCACCAATTGTCCGCACTTCGTTCCTGGCCCCGACGGCCAACGATCAGCGCGGCGCAGGCTTCCCGCGCCAGATCGGCACCATCGACATGGGTTCGATCGAAGTAAACCCGGCCATTCCGGTGGCCTCGGGGTCGTTCAAGTCGGTAGTCGCACCAGTGGTTGGCAGCCATAGTGTGACCGTCACCTTCACCGACGATGTGGCCATGAGCCTGGCGACCATCACCGGCAACAACAATGCCGTGCGCATCACCGGCCCCGGCGGGTTCAACGTGTTGGCGAACTACGTCAGTGCCAATCCGGGCAACGGCTCGGCCGTGGAAACTGTGACTTATTCGTTTACCCCGCCGGGCGGCGGTTGGGATAGCGGCGACAACGGCTTCTACACGGTCACCATCGAGCCGAATCAAATTGGTGACGGCACTAATTTTGTCAGTTCGGCCGCCGTGGGTACGTTGCAAGTCGCTATCCCGCTAGCCTTCGTCGTGGACACCACGGACGATATTGACGACCTGGATTACAGCGTTGGCAAGCTGTCCATTCGCGAAGCGATCAAGCTGGCTAACAACAGCGTCGGGACCAATGACGCGATTTCGTTTAGCCCGACGGTGTTCGCCACCCCGCAGACGATTTCGCTGAGTCTAGGTGAACTTGTCATTACCGATCCGGTGGTCATCACAGGGCCGGGTAAGGCCAATGTGACGATTGATGCCATGGGTGCCAGCCGGATACTGGTCGTCAGCATGACGCCAGCCTATTGGGGCAACACGGTCAGCATGTCCGACATGACGTTTGCCAATGGACGCAACTTACCGTCTGCCGCGGGCTTTGCGGGTGGCATCACCAGCGAAACCGCGCTGCTGACCATCAACTCCGTTGAAATCTTCGGCGTCAGCACGCCGAACGCCGGCGGGGCCATTGCCCTCAGCACGTTCTGGGCCGGGCTGACACTCACG
>JANNLP010000690.1:0-11657 GCA_031396905.1 Gemmataceae bacterium | reverse complement strand
GCCGAAGCCGGCCGAAATGAAAGACGCGGCGGAAACCAAACAGGTGCCGCCGCGATTGTCAGTTGAGTGAATCACACTCCCTAAACGTGGGTAAAAGGCCAACCCCGCGCAAAACAGAACCGGCTTGACTGACCGGGGCGTTAACGCACCCGACCAACAAGCCGGCACTACTTTGGGCGTTTCAAGACTTAGTACATATCTTCGCCACCGCCGCCGGCGGGAGCTTTATCGCCTTCGGGCATATCGGCGACCAATGCGTCGCTGGTTAGCAACAGTGAAGCGACGCTGGCGGCGTTTTGCAACGCGCTGCGTACGACCTTGGTCGGGTCGATGATGCCTTCCCTGATCATGTCGCAGTACTTGTCTTCACGGGCGTTGAAGCCATAGTTCTGGTCTTTGCTTTCGATCACCTTGGCGGCAACGATGTTGCCATCGGAGCCGGCGTTGTCCACGATCTGCTTGATCGGGGCCTTGCAGGCACGCACGATGATGTTGAAGCCGATTTCTTCGTCGTGGCTGAGTTCCTTCGCCTTGAGGCCTTCGCTGGCGCGGAGCAGGGCAACGCCGCCGCCGGGGAGAATGCCTTCCTGAATGGCCGCCCGGGTGGCATGCATGGCATCTTCGACGCGGGCCTTGCGTTCTTTGACTTCGCTCTCGGTCGCGCCACCGACATTCACCTTGGCAACGCCGCCGGACAGCTTGGCGATGCGCTCGCTCAGCTTTTCTTTGTCGTAGTCGCTGGTGCACTTGTTGAGCTCGTTCTGAATCAAAGCCACGCGGCCCTTGATGTCGTCACGCTTGCCGGCGCCTTCGATGATCGTGGTGTTGTCTTTGTCGATCTTGACCTTCTTGGCCCGGCCCAAATCCTTCAGGCTCACGTTTTCCAACTGAATGCCCAAGTCTTCGAAGATTGCCTTGCCGCCGGTGAGGATGGCGATGTCTTCCAACATCGCTTTGCGTCGGTCGCCGTAACCTGGAGCCTTAATCGCGGCGCACTTGAAGGTGCCGCGAATCTTGTTGACGACGAGAGTCGCCAACGCTTCACCATCGACCTCTTCGCAGAGAATGAGGATTGGCTTGCCGGTGTTCAGCACCTTTTCCAGCACGGGGACTAGATCTTTGTTGTTGGAGATCTTCTTTTCGTAGATGAGGATGTACGGGTCTTCGAGTTCGCACTCCATCTTCTGCGGATCGGTCACGAAGTACGGGCTGCTGTAACCGCGGTCGAACTGCATGCCTTCGACGAACTCATGCGTGGTGCCGAGCGTCTTGCCTTCTTCGACGGTGATGACGCCGTCTTTGCCGACCTTGTCAAAGGCGTCGGCGATGATGGTGCCGATTTCTTCGTCGTTGTTAGCTGCGATGGCGGCAACGTTCTGCATGTCCTTCTTGGACTTCACGTCAATCTTCATCGCGTGCAGTTTGTCAACGATCTTCTCGACCGCCCGCTCCATTCCGCGCTTCATCATCATCGGATTGGTGCCGGCGACAACAGCCTTGAGGCCTTCGTTGTAAATCGCTTCGGCCAACACGGTGGCGGTCGTCGTACCGTCGCCGGCCGTGTCGGAAGTCTTGCTGGCGACTTCGCGAACCATTCGAGCGCCCATGTTCTCGTACTTGTCTTCGAGTTCGATTTCCTTGGCGACCGTCACGCCGTCCTTGGTCACCGTCGGCGAGCCGAATGACTTCTGGATAATGACGTTGCGACCCTTAGGCCCGAGCGTGACCTTCACGGCCCGCGCGAGCTTGGACACGCCGCGACGCATGGCCTCGCGGGCTTCCTGATCAAATGCAATTTGCTTAGCGCCCATTCTTCAACTCCTGTTTCTATTCTTGTGATCGGGTAGGGTGGGTCGAGTCTTCGAAACCCACGTGTTCGTCATGTCGCAATTGGTTCAAACAACAGCAAGGATGTCCTCTTCATGCATGATGAGGATGGCGTCGCCGGTGTGGTGTTGCTTGTATTCGTCACCGGCCCATGTGGTGAACAGGACGGTGTCGCCGACCTTCACTTGCAAGGCCCGGCGTGACCCGTCTTTGAGCATTTTGCCCGGGCCGACCGCGAGGACGTTACCCTTCTGCGGCTTCTGCTTGGCGTTGTCCGGCAACAAGATGCCGCCGGTGGTCTTCTCGGTGGCCTCAAGCCGACGGACAATCAGGCGATCACCAAGTGGTCGTAGCTTCATGACAACTGCCCAAAGATTGACGAAGTCTCTTCGGGCGAAGCAGAGAGCAAACGCCGTGCCCCTGAAAATCGCATTGCCATAAGTGCAATGTCAACAGCCATTTGCAACCAATCGTTCTTTTCTGGACGCGCGATTATCTTCTGCCAAATCCGGTGCAATCGAGTCGGCGATGACGTTTTGGCAGAGCATTATGCGGTTGGAACTTGCGCGGAATACGCTAATGCCCATAGAGGATACGATGGCCGATCCGCATCCGGACGAACGCTTCAGGCAATATCTGATGTTTCTGGCTGAACTGCAGGCCGGGCCGGAGCTGCGCGCGAAACTTGATATTGAGGGTGTGGTGCAACAAACCCTAGTCGAAGCGTGGCAGGTTGGTGCGACCAATGGTGAGCGCATGCCCTTTCTTCGCAAAATTCTCGCGCACAACCTCGGTGACGAGTTGCGGAAACTACGGGCTGAAAAGCGCGACATTGACCGCGAACGATCGTTGGAAGCGGCGCTGGATCAGTCATCGGCACGATTGGCCATGTTCCTAGCGGCCGATCAGTCGTCGCCGAGCCAACGAATGCATCGTGAGGAGCAGGCGTTGCAATTGGTAACAGCGTTATGTGAATTACCGGACGATCAGCGGCAAGCGTTGGTTTGGCAACATTGGCATGGCTGGTCGCTTGCGGTGATCGGCGAGCAGATGGGGCGAACGCAGGCCAGCGTGGCCGGGTTGATACGCCGCGGACTTCAAGCCCTGCGCGAAATCATGGCGGAGAAACGATCATGAGCAACACCGTGAATCTCCGTGAACAGGCGATCAACGAGGCGGTCGCCGAATACCTCGAGGCGGAGCGGCTCGGCCGGCCAATCGGCGCACTGACGTGGTTGGCGAAACATGCAGACGTGCGTGATGAACTGGAGCGGTTTCTCGGCGACCGTTCGCTGTTTGCTCGCGCCGCCGGGCCGGTTGAGGCACCCACGTTAGGGTTGGAAGAGTCAAGTAGCGCAGCGTCACTCCCCACGGTGCGCTATTTCGGTGACTACGAATTGCTTGAAGAAGTTGCCCGCGGCGGCATGGGTGTCGTTTACAAGGCTCGGCAAGTCAGCCTGAATCGCGTGGTCGCGCTGAAGATGATTCTACGCGGCAGCCTGGCCGCCAAGGAAGACGTCCAACGGTTTCGCACGGAAGCCGAAGCCGCCGCCAACCTGGACCATCCCAACATCGTGCCGATCTACGAAGTTGGCGATCACGAAGGTCACCAGTATTTCACAATGAAGTTCATCGATGGGGTCAGCCTCAGTGAGCGCTTGCGCGGCGATGGCGAACGTGATGTCAGCAAGTTGGTGTGCGATGTGGTTATCCCCGTCGCACGGGCCGTGCAGTTTGCCCATCAGCGCGGCATTCTGCATCGCGATCTCAAACCCGGCAACATTCTACTTGATGCCGATGGCACGCCTTACGTCGCGGACTTCGGTCTCGCACGGCGATTGGATGCCGATAGCAATGTGACGCGCACTGGTCAGGTGATCGGCTCACCCAGCTATATGAGTCCCGAGCAAGCGCGTGGCGACAAGGTCTTGACGACGGCCGCCGACGTGTATTCCCTTGGTGCCATTCTGTATGAACTGATCGCAGGGCGACCACCATTCCGCGGTGCCAATGTCGTTGAGACCCTGAAACAAGTGGTCGAAGATGAGCCGACGAATCCATCGAAGTTCAATGTGCGTGCCGACCAGGATTTGGCGACCATCGCGCTGCATTGTCTGGAAAAGGATCCTGCCAAGCGCTATGGCAGTGCCGAACAAGTCGCCGAAGAGATTGCACGTTGGCAACGCGGTGAAGCCATCGTCGCGCGCCCGGTGGGGTCACTGGAGAAATCATGGAAATGGGCCAAGCGGCGACCGGCAGTGGCGGCACTGCTCACAGGCGTGGCCATGCTGATGGTGATCGGCATGTTGACGATGGCCGGCATGTTGCGTTATGCCAACATGTTCGCCCGAGAAACCGAACGACGGGCAGCGGCGGAATCGGGACGATGGGAGGAAGAAAAAGCCGCCGCCGCGCGTGAACGCGAATTGAAAGATGAAGCAGTCGCCGCTCGCAAAGAAGCCGAGCTTCGCCGCGATGAAGCCACGCGCGATCGCGCTGTTGCACTGGAGCGAGAACAAGCCGCACGGAGTTCCTGGTACTCGGCGGATATCTCACTCGCCGCTCGCGCCTGGGACGCGGGTAGCACGCCGCGTGTGCGGCAGTTGTTGAACCAACACCGTCCGAAGCCGGGCGAACGCGATCTGCGTGGCTTCGAATGGCAATACCTTTGGCGCGCGATGCAAGCGGCCAAAGAGACCAAGCAACTCGGCAACGGCGAAGAAGCCAGTTGGCGCCTTCTCGCCAACGGTCGTTACGCCGCCCGTTGTGGCGACAAATCGGCGCGCATCGAAATCTGGGAAGTGGCGACAGCACAGCGGCGAGAAATCCCGGGACAATTTGTATTGGTCGAACGGCGGACCCAGGATGTCGCTGACCAATGGACCGTATTCACCGGCGAAATGACATTTGCCGAACCGAAGGCAACGGATGCGGCTGGCAAGCCCAAAGCGCGGTCAGGGGAATTGATCATCCGGACCGTTGATCTGAAATCCGGCGGTGAAGTCGCCGCGGAGCGCAAAGTGGCCTTCCACACGCGACCCGAGGACTTCGTCGGTAACTCGAAAGGCAGTGCGTTTGCCCTGGCGGCCGACGGTCGCACGCTTGTCGAAGTGGCCACAGTCTCCAACCTGCCTGAAAAATCGCCCGCTGAACCACTCGGCGTTTTCAGTATGCTGGCGAAGCCGTTTTATCAGATCCGCACCCGCTTCACTGTTCCTGACAGCGTCGAACTGAACGAGTTCCTGGCCTCGGGGATGTGGGTAACTATGCCTAATGCACGTGAGAGCTTCTCCCCCCTAGCGGTGCGCGGCGACGGCGGCTCAGTTGCCTTGGTCGCGACTGAAATGCCCCGTTCCGGCCTTGAAGCGGCTCTACGTCAATGGGCGCCCGTTTCTTCGGGAATGAAAACCGCAATCTTCCGTTTCGATCAAACCAAAGGCTTCACGGGCACATGGTCGGTCAGCAAATCCATCGCTGCCGTGTATGGTGTCACCTTTTCACCCGATGGCAAAGAATTGATCGTCGCCGAAAATGACCATGTGCTGAGAATCCGTGATGCTCAGTCAGGCCTGGAAAAGGCTCAACTTCATGGCCACACGGGCGCAATTCGGTGCATTGCCTTCAGCGCCGACGACAAGTTCATGGCAACGGCCGGCGAGGACCTGACGATCCGCGTCTGGGATCGCAAGACACACGTTGCCGCCGGTGTGTTTCCGGGACATCTCGAGCCGATCAACGGCGTGGCATTCAGTATTGACGGCACTGCCTTGATTTCCGTGGATCGTCGTGGCACGGTCAAGCGCTGGGATGCCGCGAATCCGCCGGGACCGCGCAGTTACATCGTGGCATCATTGTCGCCGACATCGGTTCCAGGGCATGTTGCCTTCGTGGACAATGAGTCGAAGCTGCTGATCGATCGGCCGGATATGCGACGGAACGCGGCTGAGTCCAAGACTGTCATTGAACTCGCAACCGGACGTCGCCTGACGGAAAGCCAGCTTCCCAAAGGAAGCGTTGCCGCGACGGTGCAACATGGCTCGCAACCGTGGGTCTTGCTGGCCGATGTCCGGGGTACAACCAGTTTCTCGCGGCTGTGGAACACAGCAACCAACGAAGTCAAGGAAGTACCTCCGATTCAAGGTTACTTCTTCTTCCGTCGGACTCTGTCGACAGATGGACGCTATTTGGCGGGAGTGGTTTATGATCGCGAAGGCACGTTCACGTTCGTTCGGAAAACCGATGGAACCGTGGTTCACGAACTCACACGCGGAAAGGACGCTCCTGCCGCAGTATGTTTCGAGTTTTCCGCCGACGGCCGGCAAGTTTACGTTCTCAGCAAGCAACTGGGTTTTTCCACTTGGGATTCCGAAACGGGCACAGCCGGCCTGAGCGTTCCATTGACTGTGGTGCCAACGGGCCGTGCCTGCCTCAGCGGCGACGGCACGGGCATTTACTTCGCCACCGAAGATCGGCAGATCTGCCGCTGCGACGTGAAGACAGGTAACGTAACAGTTGTCACCACAGGTGCCATAGACCGGCCCGTTCAAATATTGTCGTCGCCCGACGATCAACGCTTATTTGTTCTCTCCGGAGTTGAAGGATCGCCGGCGTCCATCGTGATTTGGGACTTGCAATCCGGGCGCGAGCTGATGATGCTGCCGGTCCCAGCCGCGAGTGTGAGGAGGATTATTCTAAGCCCCGACGGCACGAAGCTTGCAGCCGACACGCCAGACGCTGTGATTGTCTGGGACGCCACGCCGCTAAGCCGTTAGCGGCTTAGCGCAACACATGCACCGTCTTCACCGACATGTACCCGTGAATGGTCAACTCCTGACGATTGACCATTGGCCCGAACAATTCCACTCGGCGGTTAACAAACGTCTCCAAACTCAAACCGGGTTGGGCCACGACATACATACGCGGATAGCCGCGAGCATCTTCCAGAGCAAACGTCGGTTGATTGTCGATCATGAAGGCGACCCGGCGAAGAACGCCGGGTCCGCTGGTGTAGACGACGCCGTTGGCCCATGAGCCATTGGGATTGTTCGCGGCCGCCGTCGGCGCACTGTAACTTGGCCGCGATGTTGTCGTCGCGGTGCGGCGTGTTAGTAAATCAGCACGGGCGGTCGCTTGTGTTGCTAAATTGCTGTCGCCACCCGGCAATGATTGTTGTGACGCCAGTTGGCGATAATAGACAACCGCTAATGATGAATTACCACTCTGCTCGGCTTGTTCTGCCAGTGTCCATAATTGTGGAACAGATTTGCCATACGACCGTGCCATCACTGGTGCGGCAGGCACGGGAGCAAACGTTGCCGATGATTGCAACGCCTCTTTGGGCAACCATCGGACTTCATTGGCCGTGGTTTGAATGCGCCACCAGGTGGTGCGGTCGCCCGTCACATCGCTGGTGGCACGGTCGCCGAGCACTACCACCATCGTGCCGCGCTTCACTGTCCCGGTCTTGTGGCCGAGTGGCGCGGCTTGATCGAAAGTGCCAAGCATCACCGGCACATCGTCGCCGACCACCGTGCAAATTGTGGCGCGCCCCGCGACCGGCGCTTGATCGAGAAACCGCTCCATGACCCAACTCGATGAGCCGTTGGGCGGCACGCCTTGCGGCGGGGCAATCGCCAACCAGCCAGATTCTTCGCGCAGCACGCGGACCCGACTGCCGGCTGCTAGTCGATTCGTGACGGGGTAGATGTTGCTTTGGCCGCCGCGCACCTCGGCGACTCGCTGTTGAATCACGCCATCATATGGAGGTGCCTGGGCGGAACCGTCCGTGCAGCAACACAGACAAACAAGAACGACCAGAATCGCGGTGCGCCGCATGGCGAATCCCTGCCGGTGTGCGGATGAGGTGGTCTCGAACGCATCGACGCCGGCCAGCCCGGGAGTGAACCCAAAGCCTGCCGCCGCGATCCGTTCCACGGCCGACCGCGCTCAACTTGCCGTCTATACCGGCCACACCAGCCAACGCAAGCCCGTTCGGTGAGCGGCCTTGGCAATAAGCGCTGTCGCCCTAAAATTGCCGATCCGGGAGAGGTGGCAGAGTGGTCGAATGCGCCGGTCTCGAAAACCGGTATGGGTGAAAGCTCATCGAGGGTTCGAATCCCTCCCTCTCCGCTGTTCGTTAATGCAGGTTGTCGCATCGAATCGCAGGACTTCGCAGCAAACGCTAATACGGTAGCCACTTCGGGCAATTCTTGCGGTGGTATTCCGTTCGCTGCATCTGCTAAATGGACGCTATGGATCATGCACATTTCTTGGCCGCCCGCGTTGCGTAGGAGACGTGCCACCGGCGCGTCGGTCAAGCAAACGCCCCTCAAATTGACCCGCCGAAGCGCAGACGGAACTGGATGAGGTCGCTGGCACTGACATAACCATCGTTGTCGAAGTCGAATATCGCGCTACTGCCGGCGAAGGCCAATCGCAACGCAATGAAGTCGTTGGCGGCGACGGCGCGATCGCCGTTCATATCGCCGAACAGCCGGAAGATGCTGCCGGCCGGGCTGACCCAGTTATCCCCGGCCACGCCATCGCCGTTGCCGTCCAGTGCCGCGATATTCTTGGTTTGCGATGCATCAATCGTCAACGAATAGTTCCCATCCACCAACGACCCAAACTGCGTGAGTGGACCACTAAACGTCAACGTCACGATTCCGTTTGGACTATTCAGACTGACCACCGAACACTGAACACTCCCGGCGGAGCCGACCCGCGTCAGCGTGAACGCCGCCGCCGGGTCGCTGATGAAAATCGGCTCATCAAAGCTCACCGTGATGCTCTTCACCACCGACCGCTGCATGCTGCCGTCGTTGATTTGGAGCGAGGTGACCTGCGGCGGCGGCGTGACATAGGCGAAGACGTCGTAGGCGCCATACCAATCATTCGCTATTAAGTTGAAAGCTACGCTTTCAAAGGTAACGACCGAGCCATCAGAAGAAATGATAGGAATGGTGTTGGTTGTGCCGTTGCCAAGGAAATTCGGACCCTCGCGGCTATGACTGACAAGTGTGGTAGCGCCGGTTCGCTGATCGAAAAGATATACCTGGTTCACAGAGTAACCCACGTTAGTTGGGCCATTAATGGGAATCAGGTTCGTGGCGCTACTGTTGAATCCAACGAATCGTCCATCGCGGCTGATCGCAACGCTATGTGCTCCCTTATTGCCGCCAGCGGACGGCGATGTAATCGAATGGCTGACTAGTGTAATCGATGATGTTTCGCGATCAAAAAGAAAGGCGTCATTTGGGGAGTTGACATCTGCGACATTGTTGTCAACAAATCCAGGGACCAGATCGGTAGCTCGACTCAAGAAGGAAACGAATCGTCCGTCTGCACTTATGGCAGCTCCTGCTGAGCTTTTGTTGCCGGCCTGCATCGGAGCACCAACTGCATGACTGACCAGCGTGAAGGTGCCAGTCAACCGATCATAAAGATAAATGTCTTCGAAGTTATTGTTGTCAACGACGCCGGGGACGAAATTGGGGGCGGACGTAAAAAAGACCATATATCGGCCATTCGCGCTAAAAGTGGCCGTTCTGTTCGGTCCGCTCACGATTGTGTTGACGCCGGTACCGATGTCATAGAACGTCAGGCCGCCGTCCCCGTGCGCTACTACGGAATTGTCCGGGCTGATTCTTGGATAAAGCGTGTGATAAGATGTCCCGGTCGTCGCGCTTCCAGGTATATGGTTCACGAGGACATTATCTCCCGACAATCGATCAAAAAGGTACATGTCAGATCCGGGCCAGCCTCCTTGAGAGTCGTAAGAGTTGCCATCGACAAAGTTCGCGATCAGGTTCGACGCCTGACTGACAAAGGCGACAAAGCGACCGTCATGACTGACGGACAAAACAACATCGACATCCCAATAAAACGCTAAACCACTCGTCCGGTCGGCTCCGGCTGTCGCGGAATCAAATCGATGCGTCACAAGGGTGTTGATACCAGTCACCCGATCATAAAGGAATATGTCAGTCCCGAAACGCACAAGGCCATCTGGTTCGATATAATTGTTGTTGTCAGTGAACCCGGCAACGAGATTGCTTGCATGACTGTAGTAGGCGACAAAACGACCATCGCCGCTAATCACTGGAAAAGAGCTGGCCCCCTTCCCGGTCGTCACATTGGATCCGAACGCATGGCTGACGAGAACCGTGGTCTTTGAACTTCTGTCGTAAAGAAAGATATCGGACGCGAGGTTAGTGTCGATCTGACCGGCTACGACCGCCGGTGTAAATGACGTGTATACGATGTATCGACCATCCGCGCTCGCCCGCTCTTCGACGCCGCCGCCCGACAAGCCAGGCGGCCCTTGCCTCAATGACACAAGTGAAATGCTGTCCGTCGCGTTGTTCCAAAGAAAAACGTCGCGACTTGCAATAACTCCTGGAACCATGCTGCTTCCATTTGCTTGGAGAGCCACCCAACCACCATCATCACTAATCGCTCGCCCACCTAATCCATAAGAGCCACTGCTGGTAGTGGGGGCACCGGCCGGATGTGTTATCAAGCGCATGGATCCCATGACTCGATCATGAATCCAAACATTTTGATTGTAAGGCGACTCCGTCAAAACCAAGCCGGCGATAAGGTCTTTTGCACTGGAGCCAAAAATCACATATCGGCCATCCGGGGTCATATCCAATCCGCCAAGAAGCGATTCGCCGTCGCTGGCCTGTGCCGGTATGAGCGCGCTCTTTGTAACAAGACTCACGTTGCCTGACGTGGGGTCGTAAGAAAATAGGTCCACTTTGCCGTTCGTGTCCGTCACCGTGGCATCGAGGTCTGCACCATTGCTGGCAAGTACCCACGATTGGCCATCGGCGCTGACGCGAACACCACGTGACACTCCCGTGCTTCCCGCACTTGGCGAACCCGCTTGATGGCTGATCAGATAAGTCTGGCCGGTCTGGCGATCAAACCGGTAAAGGTCAGATTGAAATCCGTTTGCATCAACAAAGCCATTGACTAGGTTCGATGCGCCGCTGGAAAATGCAATGTGCCGCCCGTCCGGTGTCATGGCTCCCACATTGCCTGCCATGCCGGAACCAACGTTGCCAGTAGCGCCTGCGGGGCGCGTGATGAGTTCAACCGCATTGGCAATGCGGTCATACAGAAACACGTTGCCATTGGCCCCTGTGAATCCGCTAACTAAGGCACCGCTGCCGCTGACGAATGCCAGATATTGTCCATCGCTGCTCAACACGGGTGAATGCGTGCTGGCGTTCGTTCCTTTGTTCGGATTACTGGCAAATCGACTAACAAGAGTGTTGGTACCCGCGGTGCGATCATAAAGGTAAAGGTTTTCGAACGTAGACGTGGTTGAGCCTGGCACAAAATTGGCAATGAGGTCCGTTGCCGGACTCAAGTAAGCTACGAAATTGCCATCGTCGCTGAGGATTGCATCCGGAATCGAACTACCGGCTGCCATGGTGTTACTTCCCGGCAAATGATCGACCAGTACACTCACGCCCGTAAGCCGGTCAAAGAGGTAAACATGTGAGTTACCCTGAATGCTGGGCACAAATCCGCTCACGATATTGGCCGCACCGCTTTGAAAGCAAACAAACCGCCCGTCAGCACTGATTTCTGGGTAATAACCACCGACATTGACCAAACCGGAGGAGTTGATGGCCCGGCTCACTAAAGTCGTGGAGTTTGCAATGCGGTCATGAAGGTAGACGCCAGAAAGGAGATCGTCGTTAACCAGTCCCGGAAGCAGATTGGGAGCTGGCGTAGTAAACACCGTGTACCGACCATCCGCGCTCATGCTTCGGCGAAGGCGATTGTCGTTTTCACCCAATAGACCCCCCGCGGAC
>JANNLP010000682.1:0-3271 GCA_031396905.1 Gemmataceae bacterium | reverse complement strand
AGCATCAATTGCCGATGTCACCCAGCCCGCTGGGCTGGGCTAAGGAAGGTTGATCCTTGGGACCAACAAGAGGATCGTTACTTCCGCCCCTCGTTCCAATAAACCAGCACGTTGCCGGTTTGGTGGTCGGTGGCGATGATGTCGGGCTTTGGTGTTTGGCCCAACGGGCCAACCGCCCTTAGCCCAGCCCAGCGGGCTGGGTACGCGGTCCCATGTCTATTTGTCTTGCGGTCCAACGGACCGCGCTTCTTCGCCGCCAATTGTCGCGGTCCTTCAGACCGCAAGCATCAATTGCCGATGTCACCCAGCCCGCTGGGCTGGGCTAAGGAAGGTTGATCCTTTGGACCAACAAGAGGATTGCTACTTCCGCCCCTCGTTCCAATAAACCCGCACGTTGCCAGTTTGGCGGCCGGTGGCGATGATGTCGGGTTGTCCGATCGACGATTTCGCGATTACCCAGACTTACTTTCCTGACGGTTTGTCGTTTATCTTCATGGTTTTCTTGCATTTTGGATATCGACTGCACCCGAGAAAACGCACGTTGGTTCTACCCGCGATCTTCAAGCGCATTTGCGCACCACAATCGGGACAAGATGGTAAATCGACAGGGGCATCATTATTCGGAGGTACTTGGTCGACCATGATCTTCAATCCACAGTTCTTTTCTTACTTCCGCCCCTCGTTCCAGTAAATCCGCACGTTGCCAGTTTGCCGGCCGGTGGCGATGATGTCGGGGCGGCCGTCGCCGTTGAGGTCGGCTACGGTCAGGTCTTCGCAGGCAATGCCGCCATCATCGACGATTTGCCGATTCCACTTCTCGCCTTTTCCATCGGTGCATTTGTAAATGCGCACGCCACGCCGCTCGCCGGGGTTCTTGGAAAGATCATCGCGCACGCCGGCAATGATCCAATCGCTGCCATCTGTGTCGAGTTCGGCGCAACACAGGGCGTGCCCCCAGCGGAGTTTGTCGTCGATGACGTGGCGAGTGTCTTTCAATTCGATGGGATAGACAACAATCTCGTGCCCATGCCAGGGTTCGACAGAGGCAAGAAACTCAGCGCCGTGTTTGAGTCTGCCCGTTTTGACTTCACTTGCACCGCGATTCCCTTTCGGAGTGGTTTGATTGCCCGGCCGAAACCGTTGCATGGTGGGAAGTGGCGGTGTACCGCATCCAATAAATGGCTTTACCGAAATGCCCTCAAAACTAGCTGCTATCAATTTGTTACTGGAACCAAACCCTGTTCCGTGTGATAAGACACACGCACCGTGGACCACGTGAAGCGTGTCATTGAGGATCAATGGCTTCCACTCATCCCGAGCAGGATCAGGTGGGATACTGTACCCAAGTATCCGAACCGGACGCCCATCAACCCAATCGCCTTCCTTCGTAGCGCCTCGACCCATGAGGGGAATGACAAGCAAAGTAGGGAGTCGGAAGAAACGGCCATTAGCCGGTGGAACAATCATCCGATGCACGCTTGGCTCTTCGCCGATCTTGAAGACTTCCCACGGGTCGTCGAGGGTTTTGCCGCGGCGCATCCAGTGGATGGTTCCGCCGCTGGTGGTGTCGAATGGCCGCCAGTCCGCGCCGATGAAGAAGTCGATCTTTTTGTCGCGGTCGATATCGCATGCCGCGATGCAAACAATATCCGGCGGCACCGCGCCTTCGATCATCGTCCGCCGCTGCCACGTCGGGTTCTCGTACCACACCACCCGATTGGCATCCGCCACCACAATGTCCGACTTGCCATCCCCATTCACATCTGTCACGACGACGCCATACCCCACCTTCAACGTCGCATCAATCTCCTGCATGCGAAACGCGAGATCGGCGGCGGGGGCGAGGGTGGGGAGGAGCAGCACCGCAAGCATCGTATTGACTAGTTTCATGAGTTTAGCCCGATAAATCGGAACGCAGGAGCATTGTAGCCCGACGAAGTGCAGTCAGTGTATGATAATGTCATTCGGCGAGGGCCAAGCCAATGAGTCGTCGGCACTTTAAGCGTGGACTTTTCGTTCTCCTCTTTGTGGGCACGGCCATTGCAGTCGCCCATGGAGCAACGACCGCCCAAGCGCCCGAAGCAGTCAAGAGAGATGAGAAAGTCACGTTCGAGTTTCTTGACGCACCGGCTCCTCCCGTCCTTCCGGGCGATTCCGAATCGCGGAAGCTCCTCAAGCAGCGGGTGAATGTTGCCGTCAACGAATGTCGTCTGAGGAAGGCCGAGTTTGAACAGGGGCGCGGGACACTGTCACTGGTGCTTGAATCCTGTGATCGTCTCTTCGAGGCGCGGCTTGCGCTGGCCGACAATGTCGTATTGGAAGTTAACCTCCGCAGGCAGTTCATTGAGTACATTGGGCAGATTGAGAAGAGTATCAATACGCGATTTGAAGTGGGCGGAATCAGGCATGAATGGTTGCTGCGCACCCAATATGCACACGTGGACGCCATCGCGAGGCTTGGCAAACTCCGCGACAGCCTGCCGGGCGCTGACTTTGCGTTGCCCAACGTGTCAATTGCTGACCCCGCCTCCGGCAGCGAAGTTCATTTGCCGCCGCTTCTCAATGTCGTGTTCCAATCGATTGGCGCCAATGAGCCTGATCCACAGCGATCATTGAAACAGTGTGCCAATCTCGCGGCCGCGGAAATGCATCTGCGCTGGGCCGCATTCGTCAGCGGGCGAGGACTGGTCGAGGACTACCGGGATTGCGCCCGGCGCTTACGCAACAGCCATTGGGACTTGGCCACCGAAGCGGCCGAGCGGCAGGAGATACTCAGTCGTAATCTAAGAATTCATCAGGCGGCTTTTGACCGGTTCAAAGGCGATCTTGGTTGCATGAAGCCTGGCGCGAGTGAAGGATTCCTTTATTACATTCACAACGCCAAATCTGAGCTGCTGCGTTCGATTCCTGATCGACAATCGCCAGGCAAATTGCCGAGCGTGATTGTCGCGTTGCCGCCGCCGGACGTTCCAAATGATCCGCAGGATGGCCTTGATCCGGATCAGAACGAGCCGGCATTCACCGTGCCCAAACTGTTCACCGTCAGAGAAACAGAACCTGAATTGCAAAGTTTGTGTAAAGAACGGTTCAACACGTCCCATCGGGCCGCACGCTTCCGTTACCGAGAGTATCGGACGGGACGTGGCACGCTCGACGAACTTCTTCATTGGTCGCATCGCGCGCGAAATGCCCAATTGGAAGCAGCGGGCGATCCGAAAAAACGAATCGCCATATTGACCGAGTATCGTGATTTCATGAAGACCATCGAAGA
>JANNLP010000654.1:0-34066 GCA_031396905.1 Gemmataceae bacterium | reverse complement strand
CGGCGAGCACTACGAGTTCCACCAGGTCGAGGGGCTCAATCCGACCAACTTCAGCTATATCGTCGGCCAGGTCACCGTCGACCTCGCGCGCATGGTCGAGCAGGCCCTGCCCGGCCAGATCCTGCTGGGGGATTTCATGACCTCGCTGGACGCCGGCGGCAGCGGGAATGCGGCTCGCCGCGACACCCTCGATTTCGTGGAGAACACGGCCGCCACGCTCGACCAGCTGAACGGCCTCGAGATCTCGGGCGGGCGCATCGCCAACATCCGCTGCTACCTCACCGGTCGCGGGCTGGAGGGGGGGCGCTACCTGATCAACCGCTATCACCTGCGCGACAAGCACGGCACCACGCGCACGGTCTACAACGCCAAGATCAACATCCATCGGGAGAATGCCGAACCGATCTTCCTCGGCATCCAGAACGAGGAGTTGTGGGACTTCAACGCCTCGCGCGTGGAGCCCCTGAGAGGGAAGGCGACGGTCGCCTAGAAGGCCCGCCTGCGCGTCTTGCGGGGGCCTCAGGTATTACGCAGGTGCGGGTTCGGTTCGGCCCGATGGGAGGCCAGGGCGCGGAAACTCAGTATCGGGGCTCTGCATCGCCATCGAGAAAAGCCCCGATGAACCGCTCCCCCGCCCCACGCAAGCCCTCCCGCGGCGCCCTCCTCGTCCTGGCGTTCGCCGGCCTCGCGGTGCTCGAAGGATGTGGACATGCCCCGGTGAATGAAGACTGGGAGCACAAGGCTTCCGTGCCCCCGCTGCCGGCGGTGTACGTCGTGGTGGCCCAGTCCGAGCTGGAAGCCGTCTGCGGCGCCCATCCGGGGATGTACCTGCACGGCTGCGCCAAACGCGACTACGTGGCGCGCATCTGCACGATCGTCACCGGCCCCCAGCCCCCGGCTTGGCTGCTCGACCACGAGCGCAAGCATTGCGCCGGCTGGGATCACGGTGCCCCGCGCACCTTCAGCGGCTGACATGATGAAGATCCTGGTGGTGGACGACTCGCGGACCATCCGTGCCGGCATCGCGAGGCTGGTGGAGAAGATGGGCTTTGCGGTGGTCGAGGCCAGCGACGGCGCCGCCGCGGTCGCGGTGTACGAGCGCGAGCGGCCCGATTTGGTGCTGATGGACGTGATGATGCCGGTGATGGATGGCTACGAGGCTGCGCAGTGCATGCGAGCCAGCCGTCCGGACGAGTGGACCCCGATCATCTTCCTGTCCTCGATGGAGGCCGACCAGGACCTGGACCGCGCCATCGAGGCCGGCGGCGACGACTACCTGGTCAAGCCCGTGAGCTTTGTCGTGTTGAACGCCAAGATACGCGCCATGCACCGCCTCGAAACGATGCGCGCCAAGCTCCTCCACATGTCCGGAGAGCTGTCCGCGGCCAACCGCGAGCTGGAGCTGCTCTCCCACCAGGACTCGCTCACGCGGATCGCAAACCGGCGCCACTTCGATTCGTACCTTTCGCAGGAGCTCAATCGCGCGCAGCGCCAGCAGTCGGACCTGTCGCTGATCCTGATCGATATCGATCATTTCAAGCGCTTCAACGACCGGTACGGCCACCTGGTCGGCGACGGATGCCTGAGGAAAGTTGCATCCGCCCTCGCAGCAGGCTGCCGCCGGCCCACCGATCTGGCGGCACGCTATGGCGGCGAGGAGTTCGCGATCATCCTGCCCGAGACTTCATTGACCGGGGCGGTGGCGATTTCCGATTCGCTGCGCGGGGCGCTCGCCGAACTGGCCGTCCCCCATGCGGACTCGGATGTCTCGGACGTCGTCACCATGAGCCAGGGAATCGTTTCGATCATCCCGGACTCGAAGACGACGACGGAGGACCTGGTCCGACGCGCCGACCTGGCTCTGTACGAGGCCAAGAGCAAGGGGCGCGACCGGCATATCGCCTTCGCCGGCACTCCTACTGCATGTGCTGTCCGCCATTGATCGCGATGTTCGCCCCGGTGAGGAACGCGGCCTCGTCCGAGGCGAGATAGGCGCACAGCCCCGCTACCTCGTCGGGCTTGCCGAGCCGGCCCATCGGGATCTGCGGAATGATCTTGCTATCGAGGACGTCCTTCGGGATCGCGAGCACCATCTTGGTCCCGATATAGCCGGGCGAGATGGTGTTGACGGTCACCCCCTTGCGCGCCACCTCGTAGGCGAGCGCCTTGGAAAAACCGTGCATGCCGGCCTTGGCGGCCGAGTAGTTCGTCTGCCCGAAGGCGCCCTTCTGCCCGTTCACGCTGGAGACGTTGATCACCCTGCCCCAGCCGCGCTCGACCATCCCGTCGACCACCGGCTTGGTCACGTTGAAGACGCTGTCGAGGTTGGTCCTGATCACGGCGTCCCAGTCGACCTTGGTCATCTTCTTGAAGGTCATGTCGCGCGTAATGCCCGCATTGTTGATGAGGATGTCCACGGGCCCGACTTCCTTGGCCACCTGGGCGACCATCTTGCTGCAGGACTCGAAGTCTGCGACGTCGCACGCATAGGCCAGGAACTTGAACCCCTGCCCCTCCATCTCCTTCAGCCACTCGTTGTGCTTGGTGTTGCCGGGCGAGTAGGTGACCACGACCTTGATGCCCATCTTCCCGAGCTTCATGCAGATCGCCTCGCCCAACCCGCCCATGCCGCCCGTGACCAGCGCGATTCTCTGAGCCATCTCGTCTCCTCCTCACTGGTTGTGAATGTTGCTAGGCCCGCTCCTGCGCGTAGCGCCCCGGCGCGGGCTCGATCGGCTTCCTCTTCGCGTCGCCCAGCTTCTTTCGCGCGGGCACCATCTTGCCGCCGTGGGGCTTCAACCACTTCGTCCACTCGACCCACCAGCTGCCGGGCACCTCGCGCGCCCCGGCGAGCCATTTGTCGGCATCGGCCGTGCCGTCGGCGTTGACCCAGTAGCTGCGCTTCCCCTTCAGGGCCGAGTTGATCGTGCCGGCGATGTGCCCGCTGGCACCGAGCACGAACGTGACCTTGCCCCCGAGCAGGCGCGCGCTCTTGTAGCCGCCCTTCCACGGGACGATGTGGTCCTCGCGCGCGGCGAACACGAACGTGGGCAGCTTGATCCGCTTCAAGCTCACCGGCACACCGCACATGCTGAGCGCGTCGGGGGTGGCAAGCTTGTTGTCCTGGTAGGTGTTGCGCCGGTAGTACGCGTACATCGGGCCCGGCAGGTTGGTGGCGTCGGAATTCCAGTAGAGCAGGTCGAAGGCCGGGGGCTGCTTGCCCTTGAGGTAGTTGTTCACGACGTAAGACCAGACGAGATCGTTGGCGCGCAGGCTCGAGAAGGCGCCCGCAAGCTCGCCTCCCGGCACGATGCCGCCGCGCTTGAGCTGCTTTTCGCGCTTTTCGACGAAGGCTTTGTCGAGGTACACGCGAATCTCGCCCGGGTCGGTGAAATCGAGCAGCGTGGTCAGCAGCGTGAGGCTCGCCGCCGGGTGCTTGCCCTTCTTCGCAAGCACCGCGAGGGCGGAGGCAAGCAGCGTGCCGCCGATGCAGAAGCCGAGGACGTTCATGCGCTCGACGCCCACGATGCGCTGGGCTTCACCGAGGGCTTCGGCAAGGTCGCGGATGTAGTCGTCCCAGGTCACGTGCTCGTGCTCCTGCTTCACGTTGCGCCACGACATCATGAATACCGTGTGGCCCTCGCTCACGGCGTGGCGCACCAGGACCCGTTGACTTCCCAATTGCAACTGTTTTGCAAGGGTCGCTTCGAACCCTACCGGCCACAGATGCAGCACCTGCCGGTCGCGGCATCATCCGCCGATTGGTATCACGGCTGGCGCGACCATCTGGAGTTCGCGGTGATTGGATCAGGAATGTCGTAGTCGTCGCCAAGGAGTTTCATGCCGGACGCCGAACAACTGATGACATCGCTAGGTACGGTGGTGGTGGCGGCACCCGCGGTGCTGGTCGCCGTGCTCGGTTTGCCCGCGCTGCTCGGCACTCGGCTGACCGAGGCGACGACCATGCGCGCCGTCCGCTCCGCGGTTGCCACCGGCCTTCTGGCGTGCATTGCCGTGCTCGCGGTGATGCCCTTTGCCGCGGGACGCCCGGCGGTCGTTGATCTCGGGGAATGGGTGGCACTGCGCCCGGCCGGCGCTGGTCACGAACATTATCACTTTGCCGTCGAATTCGAATTCGATTTGCTGAGTGTTGCGCTGGCACTGTTGTCGTTTCTCTTGTGCGGGACCATCGGCGTCTTTGCCGCACGCTATCTTCACCGGGAAACAGGATTCAATCGCTTTTTCATCCTGTTTGCGTTGTTTCTGTTCGGCATGGTCACGGCATCACTTGCCGACACGATAGAAACGTTGTTTGTCGGTTGGGAATTCGTCGGCTTGTCAAGCGCACTATTGGTGGCGTTCTTTCATGAGCGGCCAGCTCCACCGCGCAATGGGTTGCGAGTGTGGATCGTGTACCGCATCTCGGACGCCGCTCTGTTACTGGGCGCTGTTGTGCTTCATGACATGGTGGGCGAGGGAGACTTTGACCGAATCATGGGCGGTGCGCAATGGCCTCATGGCCGTACGACGCTTACCGAAAGTCAGTCAACAGCGCTGGGCTTGCTCCTGCTGTTTGCGGCGGCCGGCAAGTCGGCACTGGTTCCCTTCAGTGGCTGGCTTCCGCGGGCCATGGAAGGGCCGACACCGTCGAGTGCCGTTTTCTATGGTGCCTTATCCGTCCACCTCGGCGCGTTTCTGTTGCTGCGGATGAATCCGTTGATCGCCGCGTCGGTCTGGTTGGCGGTGGCGATCATCGCGATGGGGCTGATCACAGCATTGTATGCGTCCCTCGTCGTCACCGTGCAGACGGACATCAAGTCGGCGCTGTCGTTCGCGTCGCTCGCTCAAGTCGGCCTGATCGTGGCCGAGATCGGCATCGGGCACTGGTTGCCTGTCATGTGGTACGTCGCGCTATTGCATCTGATCGGGCACGCGTGCCTGCGTACCTTGCAGTTCATCCGCGCTCCAACGCTGCTGCAGGATTATCGCGTGCTGGAGAACGCCATCGGCGATCGGCTACCGTTGCCGCCCGGTGTCCTGCGCTTCGCTCCAACCAGTGCACGGACTTGGCTTTATCGCTTCGCATTGGAACGCGGCTACCTCGATGCGATACTCACTGACTATGTCGCGCGTCCGTTTGTGCGTGCGTTCGAATGGTGCGGCCGGCTGGAGCGCCGTTGGGCCGAGTCATTGAACAACGAAAACACCGGGTCGTCGACTGATTCGCAAACTACGCGAGACGATCTCAAGCCATGAACTTGTTCGCTATTCGCTGGCTGGAGTTGTCATTCGTGCTGCCCCTGGCCGGGGCGGCGTGCATGACACTCTTTACCGACGCGCGGCGAAAGTCGCGCTGGTGCCTCACCTTCGCCGGAGCGACTTTGGCATGCACGGCGATAGTCAGCCTCGCTTATTACAGCGGGCATCCAACGGCGGCCGCTCTTTGGAACACATCCGGCCGTCGCGTCCTCAACGTGGACGAAATCAACGCGCCGCTGCTGCCGCTGGTCGCGTTGCTATTCTTCCTGACGGCATTGACGACCGCCCGCACCAAGTTCGCGCGCTTTCCGTGTGCCGGGCAGTTGATCCGTGAGACAGTGTTACTGGCTGCATTCGCATGTACCTTGCCGGGACCGCTCGTCGCACTGCTAGCGATCGACGCCTTCATGCCGCTCTTGGAGTTGCGGCGCCGCGGCCAGCCACTTCGCCTGCAAGTGATTCATGCTGCCTTCTTTGTTTTGCTCATGTTCGCCGGTTGGGTTGTTTCCAGCGGCATGGGTTTTTCCAGGTTTGGATCTTTGTTCTACCTCGCTGGCATTATGGTCCGGACGGGCGTGTTCCCCGCCCACATTGGCGTAACAAACATGTTCGTACATACTTCGTTTGGTACAGCGCTCCTTTTCGCCACACCGTTGGCTGGCGTTTATGCGACTGCGCGACTGGTTCTGCCCATCGCGCCGGCGTGGGCCTTGAGTTTGCTCGGCATCGTCGCACTTGCGACTGCTCTTTATGCCGCGTGCATGGGTGCCGTGGAACGCGACGTTCGCCGCTACTTCGCTTACCTCATTGTCAGCCACGCGTCGCTGGTGCTGGTGGGCTTCGGGCTGCACACGCCATTTGCGGTTACCGGTGCGCTGATCATGTGGGCCTCGGCGGCCCTCGCGCTAACCGGCCTGGGGCTGACGTTGCGATCACTTGAATCTCGCTTCGGTTCCCTCAAATTAGACGAGTTCCGCGGTCTTTATGACCAGTCGCCCGCGCTAGCCATTTGCTTCTTAATGACAGGCCTGGCTACCATCGGCTTTCCCGGTACACCTGGGTTTGTCGCCGTCGAACTGCTCGTCGATGAAGCGGTCGGCGCACATGTCGCCGTCGGACTTTTTGTCGTGCTGACGGCCGCCATCAATGGCATCGGCGTCGTCCGAGCCTACTTGCTATTGTTTACGGGCCGTCGCCATGTCACTGGCGTCGCTTTGGGAATCACGCCACGAGAGAGCATCGCAGTGTGGGCGATGACGGCGTTGATCCTATTTGGCGGCCTAATGCCATACGCCTACGTGGAATCCCGGCATCGCAGCGCATTGAACATCCTCCGCGACCGCGATACCAACTTGAATACGTCTGTCGTAACGCCGGAACACCAACCGCATTAGTCCGCATGGCAGACTCACGAAAGGAATCACCGATGAATCCATCGACCACACCAGCCACCGCGAACATTGCCCGTGATCTGACCGCGGGTCTCGTCGTATTTCTGGTCGCATTGCCGTTGTGCCTTGGCATCGCATTGGCGTCCAACGCACCGCTGTTTTCGGGATTGGTCGCCGGCATCGTCGGCGGAATTCTCGTTGGCATCCTTAGCGGCTCGCAATCCAGTGTCAGCGGGCCGGCCGCGGGACTCACTGCGGTCGTTGCCGCGCAAATCATGACCCTCGGTTCGTTTCAAGCGTTCCTGCTGGCGGTTGTCATTGCGGGTGTGATTCAAATCGGATTGGGCTTGGCAAAAGCCGGGTTTCTTGCGGCTTTCTTCCCGTCCAGCGTGATCAAAGGCCTGCTCGCCGCCATCGGCGTCATTCTTATTCTCAAGCAGCTTCCCCACGTCTTCGGCCACGACTCGAATCCACAAGGCAATCTGGCCTTCAACCAACCCGACCAGCACAACACCTTCACCGATTTGTACCGCATTATCGGCAATCTTCACTATGGAGCGGCCGTCATCGGCGTCCTGTCCGTAATCTTCCTGTACGTTTGGGACCACACCAAGTCGCTGAAGAAATCACCTGTTCCCGCGCCATTGTTGGTTGTCCTTTTCGGTGTCGCTTTAAGCCTGATATTCAAACGGTTTGGTGAGGGCTGGGCCATCGGAGCAAACCATCTGGTCCAAGTACCGGTGGCGGAGTCGGCTCGTGACTTCCTCACGTTTCTGCAATTGCCGGACTTTTCGCAGTGGCGAAACCCGCAAGTCTACGTGGCGGCCGTGACCATCGCCATCGTGGCGTCGCTGGAGACGTTGCTTAATCTGCAAGCGGTTGACCGCATTGATCCATTGCAACGGTCCTCGCCGCCGAGCCGTGAACTTTGGGCACAGGGCATCGGCAACGTCGTGTCCGGGTTGGCCGGCGGTCTGCCGGTCACTTCCGTGATCGTGCGCAGCTCCGTCAACATCAACGCCGGCGGCCGCACCAAAGTCTCGGCCGTGTTTCATGGCTTCCTGCTCCTTTTTTGCGTCATGTTCCTGGCCGAGCGGCTCAACATGATTCCTCTGTCCTGCCTGGCGGCCATTCTGCTGGTCACCGGCATTAAGCTTGCCAGCCCGAAGCTCGTGCGCCAATTGTGGGCCGACGGCAGATACCAGTTCGCACCGTTCGTCATCACAGTCGTCGCTATTGTGATGACGGACCTGCTCAAAGGCGTGGTGATCGGCCTTGTTGTCAGTCTGAGTTTCATTTTGTGGAGTAACTTGCGTCGGCCGATTCGTACCATCGTCGAGAAACACCTCGGTGGCGACGTGATCAAGATTGATCTCGCCAATCAGGTGAGTTTCCTGAATCGAGCCGCGCTCGACCGGACGCTCGATGAGGTACCGCCCGGCGGCCATGTCCTGCTCGACGCTTCGCACACCGACTACATTGACCCGGATATCCTTGACCTCATTCGCGATTACAAAAACGATACTGCGCCCGCACGAGGAATCGAAGTCAGCCTGCTGGGCTTCCGGTCGAAGTATCAACTTCACGATCGCATCCAATACGTGGATTATTCGACCCGTGAACTCCAGGCTGCGGTAACACCGGCGCAAGTACTCGACATCCTCAAAAGCGGCCACGAACGCTTTAAAGCCGGCGAGCAACTGACGCGCGACTATGGTCGCCAGGTGACGGCGACCGCCGGCGGCGAACACCCACTCGCTGTGGTTCTGAGCTGCGTTGATTCGCGCACACCGACGGAGTTGATCTTCGATTTGGGTGTCGGCGATATCTTCAGCGTGCGCATCGCCGGCAACGTTCTCAGCCGGAAGGTGCTGGGCAGCGTCGAATACGGGTGTGCCATTGCCGGAGCGAAACTGGTGCTGGTCATGGGCCACACCCGCTGTAGCGCGGTCGCCGCAGCTGCTCAGCGATTTGGCAAGCCGACACCCGGCGAGGTCGATTGCCCGCATTTCGATTTCATCGTCAATGACATTTACGAAGCGACCGATGCGGGCAGCCAGCGCGGTATGGAACAGTTCGGCCAAAGCGCCGACGGTTCGTTTATCGATGCAGTGGCACGCCGCAATGTCACGCGAGTCGTTCGGCAGATGCGCGAGCAAAGTCCCACTCTGGATGGTCTCGTCCGCGACAAACGCATCGTCATCGTCGGAGCCATGTACGATGTCGTATCCGGGAAGATTGAGTTTCTTTCGGAATCTGTGTAACGCTATTCGGCGCTGCTGGCCAGCACTACTCTTTTACCGGCGATGGCGCGGACGCCGAAGTTGAGGAGCATGATGGCGGTCAGCAATACCAGGGCGGCGGCCCAGGCTTGGCGGTGCCAGTCTTCGTAGGGGCTTCTGGCGTAGTTGTAGATGAATGCCGGCAGCGATGGCGTGGGATCATTAATTGACTGCTGCCAGAATTGATTGCTGGAAGCGGTGAGCAGCAACGGGGCGGTTTCGCCGGCGACTCGGGCGATGGCCAGGAAGATTGCCGTCACGATGGCCGGGAAGGCGGCGGGTAAGGCGATTCGCAAGATGGTTTGATATTGAGCGGCGCCCAACGCATAGCTGGCATGGCGGATCTGGTCGGGAACTAATTTGAGCGCTTCCTCGGCCGCCCGCATGACGATTGGCAACATCATGATTCCCAAAGCCAACCCGCCGGCCCATCCTGAGAATTGATGCAGTGGCTTCACGACGACTACATAGACAAAGATGCCGATCACAATGGAAGGCACACCGCCCAATAGCTCGCCGATGAAGCGAACGGTCTGACCAAGGCGGTTTTTCTTGGTGCGAAACTCGACGAGATAGATGGCCGCCAACAGGCCAATGGGCACGGCGAGCGCGGCGGCAATGCCAACCATAGTCATGCTGCCGACGATGGCATTGGCGAATCCGCCGCCGGTCTCGCCGACGGGTGCGGGGAGGTTCACGAAGAATTGCCAATTGAGCGAGCCGGCCCCCCGGTAGATCAAGTAACCCAGGATGAGGAATAACGGCACAGTCGTGAGGCCGAAACAGGCGCACAACACCCAGGGCATGACCCGGCTGGCAATACCACCCGAACCCAACCCGGCCGTGGTCATTTGCGGGGCGAAACTACTTACCCATGACTTCTTGTGGCGTTTGGACTTCACGCGACGGATCAGGATGCGGGCGATTGAGTTGACAACCACACTGACCACCAACAGCAACAGCGCCAACTCTGACAGTGCCGACAAGTATAAGTCATATGTTGCTTCGGTAAACTCGTTGGCGATGACGCTGGCGATGGAGTTGCCCATCGCGAACGGCGACAAAATGATGTCAGGCCGATTGCCGATGAGCATCGTCACGGCCATGGTTTCGCCGAGTGCCCGGCCCAGGGCGATGAAGCAGCCGCCGATGATGCCAGGTCGGGCATAGGGCAATACCGCCGTCCAAATAACCTGCCATTTGCTGGCGCCCAGTGCGAACGCCGCTTCACGCTGCGACCGAGGCACGGAGCGGCAAACATCGAAGGACACTGCCGCGATGTATGGCACGATCATGACGGCCAGGATCAAGCTGGCGGAAACGATGCCGACGCCACCCTGATTGGGACCGCCCATCTTGGTGAACACGTATTGAACGGCAGGTGCAAGTACGAACAAGCCCCAAAAGCCATAAACGACGCTGGGAATGGCCGCGAGCATTTCGACGAGAAACGCGCCGAATTTGCGCAACCATGGCGGTGCCATTTCCGACAAATACGCGGCCGTGGCGACTCCGAAGGGTACGGCCAGCAGCATGGCCAACACGGAGGTGGCCACCGTGCCCCAGACGAATGCCAATGCGCCAAACTCGCGATGACTGGGTTCGGGATCCCAGGTGCGGCTCGTGACGAACTTTCCGCCGATCGTGCTAATCGCCAGCCACGACCGTTCGCACAACACCGCGACCAATAACAGGGCGACGAGAATGATCGAGATGGCGGCAGCACGGCACAACCACCTGAAGACGATGTCGCCGAAACGAACGTTCAGATCGCCCGATTGTGTGAGGCGGCCTACCGACGCTGGCCCGGAGAGAATTGACGTGACGCGGTTCGGTGTCTTCACGGTGGGATTCTATAGGCTTCGCCGGCAGCTTTTCACTTGCTGCCAGCGGCAATTTGGACGAGCTTTTTCTCCGCGCGATCCACAAGCCCTTTCGGCAGCGTTGAATAATGAAGCGGCTCAGCGTGAGCCTGTCCTTCGTGTGTCACCCAGCGCAGGAAGTCTGCGACTGTCTTTCCGTTTGCGTGATTGATAAAGGCCACGGCCCATACGGTACCGCTGATGGGATACGAGTCCTTGCCCGGGGCATCTGTCAGCGAATAACGCAGATCGTCCGGGATGTTTTCCAGCGCGGCTTCGGCCGCCGCGGTCACAGATTCCATCGATGGCTTGATTGCCATGCCCTCTTTGTTGACGACGTTGGCATACGGAATGCTGTTTTGAATTGCATACGTGAGTTCCATGTAGCCGATGGTACCGGCCGTTCGCTTCACGGCACCGGCGACGCCTTCGTTGCCTTTGTGGCCAACGCCGCTCGGCCAATTCACTGATGTTCCCACGCCGACTTTCGTTTTCCATTCAGGACTGACCTTGGCCAGATAATCAGCCCAGATAAATGTCGTGCCGCTGCCCTCGGAGCGATGGGCCACGGCAATGCTCAAGTCCGGAAGTGCCACCGTGGGATTGAGCTTCTTAATCGAGTCGTCGTTCCACTTGGTGATCTTCCCAAGAAAGATGTCGGCCAGTACCGGCCCCGAAAATGTCAGCGGTGTTTTAATTTTCTCCAAGTTGTATGCAACGACGACGGCACCCATAACCAGCGGGATATGCACAACTTCGCCGCCCGTTTCCTTCGATTTACCCAATTGCTCTTCATTCATCGGGCTGTCGGTGCAGCCGAACTCCACAGTCTTGGCAGTCATTTGCTGAATGCCGCTGCCTGATCCGGTGGACTGGTAATTGACCTTGATGCCTTTGGCCTTGTAGTACTCGGACGTCCACTTGCTCATCAGCGGAAATATGAATGAGGAACCCGCTGCATTCAATCGATCGGCGGACGCGTTCATTGCATTCGAAGTTGTTGGCGTGCCACCGCCACAACCGGCCAACATGAAGATCAACGACAAGAGTGCAAGAGAACAAACCATCCGATGTATGGTGACATGCATCTGCGAGCTCCGACATACGATGTGAGATTAGCGTATCGACGTAACCGTGTCCGTGAAGGATTCGTGTAGGAGACACCGCTCAGTTTTCCGGCAAGTGTTGATTCCTGTACAGCCGGTCCAAATCCGTCAGGGCGAGAATAGCGGTGAGCCGGTCGCCGGGTTCCAGGCGATGGTCGGCGATAATCGTGGGTGGCGTTCCCGTGCGTGTGTTTACAGCGACAGGCACAATTCCAAACTCATCGATCAATGATTGCACAGTTTGCCCGTCCACCAGAGCTTCGCCGGCTGCGACGGTGATTTCCACCGCGGTAAGCATCTTGCCGCCGACCATGAATATGGAACTGATGCGGTCGCCATAGAGGGCCGCCGCAAACGCCGGCGCGGCCAGCGCCGGAATGGATACTGCCAAGCGAATGTTGGCGGCATCGCGAAGCGACTGGGCCATGTCGGCGTCGGACAGTCGCACAACTACACGCTGTTGCGGTTTCAGTTCACGGACCAGCAGTGCGGTTTCGACATTGACCAGATCATCGTTGGTCGCACAAACCACGGAGCGGGCGGTTTCGACTTTGGCCTGCTTGAGCGCCTCGGCCACCGTGCAGTTGCCGACGACGACGGCCGCTCCCAACTGCCGCGAGGTGGCCAGGAATGTGTTGTCGCGATTGGCTTCGATCACGACGACCGATTGCCCAGAACGCAACAACTCTTCAACGACGCGGAAGCCGACGTTGCCCAGTCCGCAGACGACGACGTGCCCGCCGTCAGGTATGCGCCGCAACTCGAACGCGCCGCCGAGGCGGGCGCGCACCAGGTAGTTGGTGAAGATTGCCGTGAACGCCGCGAGCAGAGCCGCTCCCGCCAGCTTTAGGCCGCTGACGAAAATCTTGAACCACGAAGCCTGCTTTTCCGCGTTCATGTCGGTGCCGGTCGCCATCACGCTGACGGTGTGGTACACAGCCGAGGCCAGCGAGTCGCCGTGCAGGCAGTAAATCACGGTGCTGAACACCAGCAGGCCAATCAAGATGGCAAAGGCGATCCGTACAGGTTTCTCAACATCGAAAAACGTATGGGCAATGGCACGCCACTGGCGTCGCAGCCAGCCGGCCCAACGCACATCGCCATCATCCGCGCTATCATCGCCAGTGAACTGCGCCACTTCGGCAGTACGTCCGCAAACGACAACACGGTCGCCGGGTGACAGTATTTCCTCGCCGGTCAATTCGGTCAAAAGTCGAGCCCGGCCCGATGCCGGCAGCCAACCCAGCAGCAACGCGGGGTGCATCACAGACCTCAACGATTGGCCAATCCACGGACTGCCATTGTTGACCGTAAACTCCACGACGGGCCGGAGGCCATCCGATGACGTGACGCTGCCCAACGCCGCCCCGGTGCGCGCGACCTGGGCGAGCAGCGGTGCAGACAATGCCGACACGCTGAGCGCGACGACATTGGCCATCGACTTGCCGAGCCGGGGCACCAGCGTGGGGTTGAATGCGCGGACAACGATGCGAACATCGGCAGCCATCGCGCGGACGGCGAGCGCGGTGGTCAAATTGACGAGGTCATCGCTGGTGCAAATGATGACGCCGCGCGCCCGCGTCACGCCGGCACTTTCGAGTACGGATTTCTGCCGGCAATCGCCGATGATGAACTGCACGTTCGGCGGTGGATTGGTTGGCCGGTTGAAATCAACGACCACGATGGGCACGTCGTCGCTTCGCAGGCAATCGAGGACGTGCCGCCCCACCTTGCCGAAGCCGCAAAGAATGACCGGCGGATTCATACACACAAACTAGCGATTAGCGCCCGCCGACGCCCATTGCCCGGTCGATTTCGGTAAACGTGGCACGCCGCCAGGCTTCTTCCAGTTGTGCGACGTTGTTCAACCCGTAGTGCCGTTGCAGGGCTGCATCGAAGCCGGTGGTGGCATCCTTCAGGAATTGAATGAGTTCCGGAGCGCCTTTGCGGTTGACCAGGAACTCAACCACCGACACGCTTTCGACATAGAAAACCGTCACGCTGGCGGCATCCGGGTATTCCGTGCGCGTGAGGATCTTCGTGAGCGGGATCAACTTGGATTCATTGCGCAGGCGCACCATCGTTTTCAGATAGCGCTCCACTTGCGAGCGCGGCTCCGACAACACGGCCATGCCTTCATCGGCCCAGCGGGGCAGGGACCCATCCGGGAATAAGTCGGCCAGCACGACATGCGTAATTTCATGCGGCAGGGTGATGCCGGCTAGATCGGGATTGTCGGCACGAAGATCAATGCGGCGCGATGTTATCTTGCCGTTGGGCATCTTGATGGACGAGTGGCCCGGTGACGTCGCGCTTTGTTGCGTCGCCTGCGCATAGCTCGCGCCGTTGACATGCAGGTAAATTTCGCATGTCGGTTCCCAGGTACCGGGGGTAGCATTGGCCCACTTCGAGAAGGCGGCCGCGCGATGCTGCTCAGCGGCACGGAGGAACTGCTCGGCGTAAGTCGCTTCCTGGGCATGCAGCAAACGGAAGTTTGCTGACTCCGCTTTTTTCCAGCCGTTGCCTGCGTCGGCGTGCCGAATCGCTGCGGTCGGTGCGGAACCTGTGTCGCCGAGTTGTTGCAGCAACTGTTGGCCAAACTGAGCCAACTGCGTATCCTGCGGTGCCATCGCCAAAGCGGATCGGACAGCGCGCAGCAACTCCGCCACCGGAGTTTGCCCAGCATTGTGCCGTTCGACGACATCGTGCAGCAGGCAATAGGCGTACTGACCCTGTTGAGCCGCGCTCAAGCCCTCGGCCTTGGCGAATAGTGCGCGGGCTTCGCCATAACGGCGCTCGGCGAAGGCCTTTTCCGCATCGGCCAATGGTCCGAGAGTTGTTCGCGCTGCGGACGGTTTTGCTTCTTCATCGGGTCGGACGCCGCGGGCGATTTCCCGCTTCGGCACTGTCGGAATTGCGCCACGGTCCAACACGGCAAGTCGTTTGCGATAAACGTCGAGCGTCTCCGTCTTGTTGGCGAGTTGCAATTCCTTGACGTAAGTCCGGTAGGCTTCCTTCAACGTCAACAAGTACGCAGCGTCGCCGCGAATCTTGTTGAGTTGCTTTTCCAACAGATCCACGGCTTTGGCCGTCTCGCCGCGTGAAAGCAGTTCACGGCCTTGCCGCAGCGTTTCCTGAAGCGCCAGCGCCTCGGCGACGGCCAATGGCGGATCGCCGGCGCGTGCCGTCACGGACAACAAAAACAAAACCACGAGCGTACGGCGAAAGATCGGTGTCATCGTGTGAGCGTCCTTGCTCAAGACATGAGACCCAAAACGGGTCCGCGAAAACAGGCGGCGACAATCGTGGCGGCGACATCCTGCCGATGCCACGATCCAACGAAACGATACCCGACGCCGCCGGTTCTTGGCAAGTCGAGGTTGGACTGGCTATTTATTCGTTCGGTAAAGCACGCTAATCGCCGCGAGATCCCGGCGAATCTTGCGCTCCAGTACATAGGCGAACACACAGCCTGCCAGGCCGAATGCCACGAGTGCCTTCATGGTCGCGCGATCCTGGGATTCGATCACCACCAGTGTCGCGATTCCAACAAAGGGCACGGCAACCGCGGCTAACAGATTGGGACCCAGTGCCCGGCCCAGCCGTTCCAGCGTGGTAATTTCGGTTGGCGGCGGATTGCCAGCCCGCAGCAATATCGGCATCAAACCGCGCAATGCCAGGTACGTCACGAGAAAAAAAGGATATACGGCAGCAATCAATCCGCACAGCGTCAGCGACACCAGAAAATGCAAGTGGGCATCGAATGGCAACGAACCGAGAAGCACATCGAGGGATATCGGCCACATAATGCCGGCGAGAATCCAACTGGCCACGCACACCAGCGACGCGATCATTCCCAATCGTAGACAACGTTGACGGGCGTCGGCGAGTCGCTCCGGTGCGACGCTGATGCCGTTACTTAACTCACGAACTACTCGGGACACTTGCCACGCAAACCGACAATAGGCAAGGATCGCGGCCGGAAACAAGACACCGTTGATCACGAGCATTAGTGTTTCAAACGTGGCCTGTGCATCTGGCCGGGCGTTGATCACGGCTGCCTGGTTGTACCGAATATTGAACCACGATGCGACAAGGTTCGGTGCCAGGCCAAGCGGCAACATCGCGGCGATCGGAGATTGGCGCACCCAGCGAACAGGCCCGCGCGGTTCGTCGTGAAGCAAGGCTTGAGTTTCGGGGTGCAGACATAAATCCAATGCCTGTGCCAATTCATCCGCATTCGAAAACCGCGCCGCCGGATCGCCGGCCAGGCAGCGGCGAAGGACGTCAGCAAGTGCCTTAGGGCAATTGGCCGGCAATGCCGCTTCCGCCGTGGATGGCAAACCTCCGCGGCGCGATGAGATCAATGCCGTGAGCGTGTCGAAATAGTCGCCGGTATGTTTTTCATCGGCAAATGGTCGTTCGCCGGCCAATAACTTCCACAGTGTCATACCAAGTGAATAGATGTCGCTTCGGGCGTCAATCTCATCGGCGGTGCGGGTGTGTTCCATCACCTCCAGTTGTTCCGGGGCCATGAAGGGCAGGCTGCCGCCGAAGATGGCCTTCGGTCCCGGCTCCTTGAGTTGCGAACTGCTGACATTGAAGTCCGCCAGTTGCGGCTCGCCATCGGTCGTCAGCAAAATGTTAGCCGGTTTCACATCACGGTGCAGCACGCCGAGCCGGTGGGCATAGGCGAGAGCCGCCGCCGCCCGGGCACCGATCCCGCACACGACTTGTGGCCACGTCATCGTCCGCAATTGCCGCCGCTGTTCCGTGTCCGCTGCGGCATCCAGTTCGTTGGTCGCCATCGCGGCATCGATGGCATCCAACAGTGTCTTTCCGCTCCATTTCGTTTTTGCCGTTTTCTTGGCATGTTCAATGACATCGTCCAAAGTGCCGCCGGCAACGAACTTCATGGACAACAGGCTCAATTCGGCCTCGGGAATCGTCCGCAAATCAAAGACGCGGACGATATTCGGATGATCAAGCTGGGCCAGCGTCTGCGGCTCGGTGCCGCGATCACGTGACACTTTCAGTGCGACCGTTCGTTGCAAAGTGGTTTGCCATGCCAGATAAACATGGGCGAATGCGCCCTGTCCCAGCAACCGTTGGATGCGAAACTCGCCAAGCATTTCGCCCGCTTGCATCAACGGGAGCTCGCGCGACCGCGCAATTGGCTCCGGCGTGGTCGATTGTTTCGCCGTGCCCAACAGTCGAACCAAAGATGTAATACTCGCGGGGAATCGTTGGCGGTATTCATCGACTTCCACAACCTCGCCGGCCGCCTGGCGCAGTCGGTACTCTTCGAGCAACAATTCAGCTGGCACGCCACCCGCTCGCAACTCGGGAAACTGCTCCACATACCTCTCGATTCGGACGTTGTCCCGCTGCCGAATCAACCGGTGTTTCAGATCAACTTTGATCAGTTCCGTGAGAATCAGCCGTCGGCGTGCCCGGGAGCCACGCGGTACGAAGTCAGCCAAGTCGGGCTTTGCCGCCGTGTCATTCAATGCCGCGACAAACGCATCCACGCCGTTTGCGACAAGCTCGCCTGTCGCCTGCAAATCGTCCAGCGGCAACGATTCGGCCGGGGCCTCGCGCGTTTCGACTGGCAACATCTCGTTCATGCCGGCTCGGCTTTGTGGCAATTGTAAAGCCCTTGGCCAATGGTAGAACTAGCCGTAAAGCCAGTTTGCGACCAAAGGCCAATGTCATGCGCAACTTATTGATTGCAATTCTGTTGTCCGCAGTCGTCGTCGCGGAGCCGCCGCACATTGCCACCAGCCCGCATCTGACGCCGACCGAGGAGAAGGCCACCTTCACCGTACCCGATGGCTTCGAGGTTCAACTCGTTGCCGCAGAACCGGACATTCAGAAGCCAATCAACATGGCGTTCGACGCCAAGGGCCGGCTGTGGGTCACGTGTACCGTCGAGTATCCGTATGCGGTGGCCGAGGGCCGGGGCCGCGATACGATCAAGGTTTTGTCCGACTTTGGACCCGACGGCAAGGCACGCAAGGTCGAGACGTTCGCGGATGGCATGAACATCCCGATTGGAATCTTGCCGTATCAGGATGGCGCGATTGTCTATTCCATTCCCAATCTGTGGATGCTCCGCGATACCGACGGCGATGGCAAGTGCGACAAGCGCGAAGTGTTGTACAGCGGTTTCGGTCATCGTGATACGCATGGCATGGTCAATGGCCTGCTCATGGGTTTCGATGGCTGGGTGCCCGCCAAACACGCAAATTCCCACGACTCGAAAGTGAAAGGCAAAGACGGCCACGAGATTTCGATGAACTCGGGCAACGTCTTCCGCTTCAAGCCCGATGGCAGCCGCATTGAACTTTTCGCCCAGGGCCAGGTCAATCCGTTCGGCAGTTGCATGGACAAGTGGGGCAACCTTTTCACCGCGTGCTGCCACTCCAAACCGATCACGATGGTGCTGCGCGGCGGCGTCTACGAGAGTTTTGCCAAGCCGCATGACGGACTTGGCTTCGCCCCGGCCATGGTTCACGAATACCGCGGCTCCACGGCCTTGTGCGGCCTGGCCTGGTACGACGCTGACTACTTCCCTAAGGAATCTCAGGAGCGTTTCTACCTCGGCGATGTGATCAACAACTGCATCAACAAGTTCAACGTGACCTGGAAGGGCGCAACGCCGACTGCCCATCAGGAATCCGATTTCCTGACATCGAAAGACCCGTGGTTCCGCCCCTGCGATATCAAGCTCGGACCGGATGGGGCGCTCTACTTCGCAGACTTTTACAACCGCATCATCGGCCATTACGAAGTCGAGCTTGGCCACCCCGGCCGCGACCGGACGTCTGGCCGGATTTGGCGCGTCGTGCGAAAGGACAAGGTCGTGCCGACGATTCCCGATCGCACAAAGTCGAAGCCGGAGGAGCTTGTCCGGGACTTGGCGTCGCCGAACATTGCAGCGCGGTTCCTGGCGATGAATCAACTGGTGGAGCGGGGCCGAGACGTCACCCCTTCGTTACGGCTGGCATGTACCAAGGATGCGTCCCCTCTCACGACAAGCCAGGCGTATTGGATTTGGCATCGAGTGGGACATCTTGATTCCGAAGCTATCGTTAATTTTCGAGTCAGTTTGCTGGAGAGACAGTCGGACCTCGAACTAAATCACAGACTTCGAGTCATCGGTGATACCGGTCAGCAAAAGTTGAAGAACGTAGTTCGGCTGGAATCCGCCTTCTTGGAAGCATTTTCCAACGAAAACGGCAGCATTAAACGCCTGTTGACTGAGATTGATGGCGGAGTGACGATTGCGAGGACGTTCGGTTCCGAGACGTTGCAGAAAGCTGATCCCAGCGACGATCCGTTTTTGCGCCACACCATTCGAATGGTCTTGCGCGACCGTTTGACTCGAGACGGCCTACCCACCGAAGATCGGTCAAGAACAACATGGGAACGGTTGGCCGACGTGGCGTTGGGCGCGCACAACGCTCACGGCGGCGAGTTGTTGCGCGCGCACGCCAAAAAACATGATGTCGGTCTCAATCCCGACCAGGTCAAACACTGTGCCCGTTACGCACTGTGGGACAAAACTAAACTCGACGAATTCATTAGCCAACTCGAGCGCGAGCACCGCAATGATCTAACAGCCCTGCGCGGATATGTCCTCGCAATGGCTCAGGGCTGGGCACAGCGAGGCGAGCCGATGCCAGCGGGTTTGGTCACGTGGTGCGAGAAGGTCGCATTTGCCGCGCTGGCGTCGCCGGACCCGGCGGGCGTGCAGCGCGGTGTTGATATTGCGATGTCGATTCGACACCCGAAACTTCAAGATGCACTAGCAGCAATCACGATCGACAAGAATCGACATTCCGACGTGCGCACAGTTTGCATACCTGCGATTGGGGCGAGTCATTGTGCCGACGTCGTTCGCTGTCTTGCTGATGCAACCGAAGCAACTGCATTGCGCGAGCAGGCCGCCAAAACTCTCGCCGGCGTCAATCGCCCCGATGCCCGCGCGGGTCTAACGGCAGCGCTCGCCACCGCACACACGCAGTTGGCGACCGTGATCGCTTTAGGATTGGTGAGCACCAAAGCCGGTGCCGATGAACTTCTGACGTTAGTTGAAAAGGGCCTGGCATCGGCCCGGCTTCTGACCGAACGATCGGTTCTCTTTCGTCTTGAAGCGCACGGCTTCAAGGACCGCGTGCAAAAGCTGACTACTGGGATGCCGCCTGCCAACGAGCAAATTGAGGCACTGATCAAAAAGCGCCGCTTGGGATTTCAAAGCGCCACGCCGGACGCCGAGGCTGGCAAACTGTTATTCACCAAGCACTGCGCCATTTGCCATCAAATCGGCGGGCAAGGGTCTAAGGTCGGCCCGCAACTCGACGGCATCGGCGTCCGCGGGCTTGATCGCCTTCTCGAAGATTTGCTCGACCCCAACCGCAATATTGACCCGGCCTTTCGAGCCGTAACCCTGCAACTCGCCGACGGCAAGTCGCTCAGTGGATTGATCCTGCGCGAAGAGGGTCAAGTCGTCGTTATCGCGGATGCCGAGGGCAAGGAGCATTCGATACCCAGGGATCAAATCGAGCAACGCACCACATCGCCGTTATCAGCGATGCCGGCGAACGTCGCCGACGTCATAAATGAGACGGAGTTCTATGCGCTGATGAAGTATCTCATTTCGCAGAAACGATAGGGCGAAGATGGTTGACCAGCTTACCGCAACTCGCCTGCCGGTAGGAACAGTTCATTCACTTTGTCCGGCATGACTGCCGCGCTGGTGCCGGCGTCCCACGTGGGGATACTTTTCTTCGCGGGCGGATACATTGTCTCCATCGGCGCCCACACTTCATCCACTTTGTCAGTGAACAAATCACCGATGAGCAGATCGGTAATCTTCCCGCGGAGATGCGGATAGGATTTCACGAACTGTCCGAAGCTGAAGCCATCATAATACTCGCAAACCAGTCGCCTCATGCGATCCACGCCTTTGTTGAAGACATCGCCCCAGCGGCCGAGTTGCGCGGCCGACGTGTCGGATTTGTCCAGTCCATCGGCAATGGCGTCAGCGGCGTATTCACCGGACTTGAGCGCGAGGAGCACGCCGGATGAATAGAGCGGGTCGAGGAAGCCGAACGCGTCGCCGACCAGCACCCAGCCTTCGCCGGCCACTTGTTTGGATCGGTATGAATAGTCCTTGGTGGCAAAAATGCCCGTTGCGCGATGCGCGTTCACAATACGCTTGGCCACGGCGGGACAGGCGGCAAGTTCCTCACTGTAAACCTCGTCATGGCTGCCGCGATCCTTGAACAGGTAATCAAACGGAGCTACCACTCCGAGACTGACGGTGTCATCGTGCTGAGGGATGTTCCACCACCAGCCTTTCTTGTTGGTGGTTTGGATCACGACGGTAGCGCCTTCATCGCGGCCGCTATCCCGAAACGCTCCGCGCCAGTAGCTCCAGATGGCACCCTTGTTCAATACCGGATCCCACAAGCGTAGCTTGAATCGATTCTGCAACATGGTGCTTTGACCGCTGGCATCCACGACCACCTTGGCATGAACGATTTCCTCGCCACCGCCTTCGCGCTGTACACGGACTCCCGTGGCTCGTTCTCCGTCAAACAGTATCTCCAGCACGCGGCCCGGTTGAATCACGTCCACGCCGAGCTCCCGGGCGTTGTTGAGCATTAGCTGATCGAACTCACTGCGAATCACTTGCCAGGTCTGCGAGCACTCATGCGGCTTGTTGTCGTGGAAATAAAACGGGGCTGACTCCTTTCCTTCCGCGTTTACGAACTGCACGCTGTATTTCTTGACGAATGGACTCGCCTTCATTTTCTCCAACATGCCGAGCCGCTTAAGAACCCAATACGTCTCGGGAATCAGCGATTCACCAATATGAAAGCGCGGAAACCGCTCACGCTCATAGAGTTTGACTTTCAGACCCCGCTGCGCGACCAGTGTTGAAACTGTACTGCCCGCCGGCCCGCCGCCGACCACCACCACATCCGCGCTCTGAATCGTCATTGCCGTCTCCAGGATGAAATTACCGCCACGAGCTCTCAGCACCCTCGTAGTCACAGGTTACCGATGCCGTCTCCGAGTCATAGTACCTTACGCCGCTTCAGTCGACCCTAGAGGCCGGAAGGGATTGCCGCACAATCTTCGCTGTCGGAATATCCGACGATGTTGTCGGAGATTCCGACGCTGTAGTGTCGACTTCGCCGAATCGCCCTGGGATCGCCAAACTACGCCGTTTGTCAGTATTTCCCGAGCAATAACCGCAACAATTCAATTAGTCCTTTACTAGGCCGTCCATTGGCATTCAAATTGCGAACAACCGAGTTCAGAGACTTTGACTCGGCAAGACCGCATTAGATGGAAACATCCGACTGCCTCCGAGAGTGCTGTTAGATTCTGGGAAACGGGGGCAGCCGGGTGTATTTAACTGCAAACCTTCGGCAGACATTAACACCATCGACATCACAACGACTGAGACGAGCGAGTTTTATAGATTCGATGCCTAGAGTCCGACATTCAAGCTCGGCCCGACGATTAGATCGTGCGTAGTGGCATGGCCATGTGCTAAAAAAACGCAGGCCTTCCGGGACCGCGGCCGGTTGACCTGCGCATTTTGGGCTTACTATTGGGCGAATGCCCGTTTCCGCATCCGCCACGCCATTCCTGTCAATATTCTTTCTGGCCCGAAAGTTGCACCCGCCCGCTGACAGTTTTCAACCCGGTGCCTAGTATGGTTTTGCGGCCGACGTGTAGTCGCTTGTAGCTGGAATCCACTGTGAAGCTTCCTTGAAGAATGGATACACCTCACGATTCCGTAACTGGACTGTTGACAAAGCTCAAGGCAGGGCAGGAAAGCAGCGTGGAGAAGCTCTGGGAGCGCTATTTCCATCGCCTGGTCGCCTTGGCACGGTCGCGTTTACCTGCTGCTTGTCGACGTGCGGCCGACGAGGAAGACGTGGCTCTTAGTGCCTTCGCCAGCTTTTGTCGCGGAGTCGATGTCGGGCGTTTTCCGCGCCTGGACGACGCCGATAATCTCTGGCGCGTGCTGCTGACCTTGGTGACGCGCAAGGCGTCACACTTGTTGCGTGACGCACATCGCGACAAACGCGACATACTCCGGCTTCTCGATGAAGCCAGTCTGGATGAGCGCGGCCTCGATCAATTCGTCGATGATGAATTGACGCCGGATTTCGCCGCCGAAGTCGCCGAGGAGTGCGAGCGGTTGTTGTCGGCGCTCCAGAGTGACGAGTTGAGGCAGGTAGCGATCCTGAAAATGGAAGGTTACGCCAACGCCGAAATTGCCGAGCATATGGACTGCGCACCGCGCACGGTCGATCGTCGCCTGCATTTGATCCGCGACTTATGGAGAGAAGAGGGCGTGGAGTGCCGCTCGCTATGACGCTTACGCCAACTTTGGTGGATTCGCCGTTGGCACGCCGTGCCCTGCGGGAATTGGTTTGTACCCAATTCGAGACCGCTTGGAAGGCTGGTAATCGGCCCGATCTTGATAAGTTCATGACCTATGTCAGCGCTGAAGAATGCAACGAATTGTTGCGCGAACTTTTGCCGCTGGACGCTCACTATCGATCCAAGGCCGGCGAAAACCCAAATGCCGACGACTATTGCCCCGGAAGTCTCGAACAAGCTGAGATCATCAACGATTTCTTCGCCGCGACGCTGACGACGCCCACGAGTACTGAATCCGAATCGCACACTCACAGTCCATTTCCCCAAGCGCCCGGTTACACCATTCATAGCCAACTTGGCCGTGGCGGAATGGGTATCGTGTACCTGGCACGACAGCATCAGCCGCGCCGCTGGGTCGCCGTCAAGATGCTGAAGGAACGCGTGGCCAATGATCCCGTGGCGCGACAGCGCTTTTGCACGGAGTGGGATGCCGTCGCCCGTTTGCAGCATGCGAACATCCTGCCGGTTTACGCAGTCGGCGATGCCGACGGTCGGCCGTTCATGGTCGTCGAATACGCCGTCGCCGGCAGCCTCGACCGTTTTATCGACGGCAAACCGGTCGCGCCGAAGGCGGCCGCCCAAATGATGGAATGCCTGGCGCGTGCCATGGCACACGCTCATGCGAACGGCGTCATCCATCGGGATCTCAAACCAGGCAATGTTCTATTGCAAGTTGTTGATTCGCGTTTTCAGTTTGATCATGGCATTGATAGCGGTTTGTTGCCGACACCCACTGGCCAAAGCAATCCGGACTTTACACTGGACCTCGGCGCGCTTGTTCCAAAAATTGCCGACTTTGGACTCGCGAAGTTCGTGACCGCGGCAATGGACGCACCGACAGACATCGACCGAAAGCAATCGACGGCACCCGCAGTTCCGGGAACGACCGATCACGCGGGCCCGACCATGTATGGCGAGCGTCTTGGCACTCCAAGTTACATGGCGCCGGAACAAGCGTTGGGAAAGAACCGCCGCGCCGGGCCGGGCACCGACATCTATTCCCTCGGTGCGATCTTGTACGAAATGTTGACCGGTCGCCCGCCATTTGTCGGTCCGACCGCTCACGCAACGCTGGACCAAGTGGTCAATGGCGATCCGGTTCGACCCCGACTGTTGCAGCCGACCGTGCCACACGATCTTGAAGTGATTTGCCTGAAGTGTCTTGAGAAATCGCTGGCCCAGCGCTATACCAGTGCCGACGATCTGGCCGAAGACTTGCGCCGTTGCCAGGCCGGTGAACCAATCAAGGCTAGGCAGCAATCGACATCCCAAAAGTTGATGCGGTGGGTCCGCCGGCACCCTACGCAAATGGCCATTGCCTGTTGCCTGCTAGTTGGCATCGTGAGCCAGTCAATTGGCCTGGTGCTTCTTCAGTCCGCACGGCGACGGGCGGAAGCGAATTTGACTCAGGCTTTGGAAGTGTCCCGCACAACGATGAATCTCGTCAGTGAAGATTCCGAAATGACCGATCGCGGGTTTTACTCGCTGCGTGACAAGGTCGTATCCGCGCTGATGGAAAAGGGCGAGTCGTTCTTGCGTCAGTCACCGGACAATCGACAGCTTCAACGGGAAGTGGCAAGGGCCTACGCGGAGAAGTGCCAGCTGCGGCATCGTCTGGGGGACAACGCCGCTGCGGAAGTCGCGGCCGAGCGAGCCATCGACTTGTTTCAACAATTGATCCAGAGTGACGCCACGTGCATTGATGATGGAATTGAGTTGGCCAACTGTCTGCATCAGCGAGCCCGACAATGCGGTGAAGCCATGGACTTTGTGTACGCTTTGCGGCTACTCGCGGACGCTGAATCGGTCATTCGCAGCATCCTAAAGTCAGCGCCCACCAAGGCACCAGCGCTCGTGGCACTCGCCGAGAATCAATTCTGTAATGCCGAGTTCGACAGGGCCAGTGGCAGTGCGCGGCAAAATATGATCCTGGCTCGGGACACGATTGCCACAGCGCTGAATCTCACCCCCGGCTATTCTCGCGCCGTGAAGTTGGCGGGACAGATTTGGCAACGGACGGCAACGAACACACGCGGACGCGAACGATCGCAGGATGAGAAGCAATTGCATATTGAGGCGATGAAAACGCTGCGCCAACTGCGCACCGCTTATCCTTTCCAACACGAACTTGAATTGGAGTACGGCCGCGCATTGCTGAACATCAGCGGCGATCATTGCGATGACGGCGATTTTGCCCAGTCGATTGCCAAAGCCAACGAGGGCGCCGACATTTTCCAATGGCTGATTGACCGATCGCCTGAAGTGAGATCTTACCACTGGGCGCGGGCACTAGTGATTGGCAATCGTGCCGAGGCCCATGCCGGTTTCGGAGACATCAAAGCCGCGGACCGGGACTATGCGGACCTCATCTCGACCTTGGAATCACTGATACCCTTCGCCAGGCAAAACGCCGCCAACAAAGTTCTTTGCGTGACCGTCAAAGCCTACCATGACTATGCCCTTTACCTTATGAATCATCGTCGCCCTGAAGAATCACTGGCGATCATTGACAAAGCAGAACATGTCTTTGTGCCGAGCGCAACGCTTCGTGATCCGGTGGTGGACTACATGCGAGTCGATTTGATGATGGACAGAGCTCGACTTCTGGACTTGGCCGGCAATTATCGCGAATCACTAACGATGTGGGAACGGGCCGCGGACGTGGACCCGTTGGTCCATCCGGAAACACGTCGCGCCGGCTGGTGCGTCGCCGCTGCAGGTGCCGGCCAACTGCGCGAGGCAATTGCTGCCGCCGACGACCTCGCCAGGAAAAAAAATCTGCGGGCCGAACATTACCATCAGTTGGCTCGTGCCTACGCTCGTTGCTGCCGACACATCGCTGCGGGTGACGAGCGCAACCGCCTGATTTCGACTGCGACCACGTGTCTGCAGCACGCACATAGCCGACGCTACTACACAAGCGCGTACTTGATTGACCAACGCCTCGACACTAATAGCGATTTTGACGCGATCCGCGACGCCAGGGAATTCGTCGCCTTTCTCGAATCGCTTGATCGGCACGGAAACTAGATCATTCGCTCAGATTGCCGCTACCATGATCTCAATCGACGAGGGATGAGTGCAATGGTCGGAGGCGCCAGGTCATGATGCGATTCCGGATCGGTTTGCTGGTTTGGTGGAGCTGCGTTGGTCTTGCGATTTCCCAGGACCTGCCCCAGCCAATGGCCGGCGACGCCAAACTGAAGGACTTTCGCTTTGCCTCCAACGACACCCTGCACGACGTCACCATTCATTACCGCACGTTTGGCTCTCTCAAAAAGGACGACCGAGGCGTCGCCCACAATGCGGTCCTGATATTGCACGGCACCACTGGATCCGGCGCCAATTTTTTGACTCCGATGTTCTCCCAGGAGTTGTTTGGTGTTAACCAATTGCTCGACGTGTCGCGGTACTACGTCATTCTTCCCGACGGCCTGGGTCACGGGCAATCCACGCGCCCTTCGAGTGGAATGAAAGCCAAGTTTCCGCGTTACGGCTATCGCGACATGATCGCCGCTCAGCATCGTTTGCTGACCGAACACCTTGGCGTGAACCACCTTCGACTTGTTGTTGGCACTTCAATGGGCGGCATGCATACCTGGCTTTGGGGTCAGACCCATCCCGATTTCATGGATGCGTTGGTACCGCTCGCCAGTTTGCCAACTCAGATTTCCGGTCGGAATCGCATGTGGCGAAAGACGATTTCCGATTCAATCCGTAGCGACCCGGAATGGAACAGCGGCGGCTACACGAAACAGCCGCCGAGTTTGCGGACGGCGGTTCAGATCATGACTCTGATGAGTGACAACCCGGCCAACTGGCAACAGAGGGCGCCGACCCTGGCTCAGGCCGACGATGTGTTCGCCAAAGCGACCGCGACTCGGCTTGGCCGCGCGGACGCCAATGATCTGCTGTATGCGGTCGAGGCGTCGTGGGACTACGATCCGGGCCCAGGCCTGGAAAAGATCAAGGCCCCACTGCTAGCCATCAACTTTGCCGACGATCTGATCAACCCGCCTGAGCTTGGTATTCTGGAGCGCGAAATCAAACGCGTTCCGCTGGGCAAGGCAGTCCTTATTCCCTCAGGCCCGCAATCAGTTGGTCACGGAACGCACACCAAGGCGGCAGTGTGGAAACATCACCTGAGTGAATTGCTCGCCAAACTGCCGCGATAGTCGTCGGCAGCCCGCCAAAGATGTTCACAGTCTAAGTACTTACGTGCATCACTTGCTCAGCCAACTGCACGATGTGTTCCCGCACTGCAACAATGATAAAGCAAGTCGGCCTATAGAGCACTCGGCCGCTTATCCACCGATGACGGCGTCGGCCTCAATTTCGACCAAAATCTCCGGCGCGATCAGCCGCTTTACTTCCAACATGCTGGTCGCCGGGCGAATCGCGCCGAAAAACTCGCCGTGAGCTTTGCCGACTTGCTCCCATTGATCGATGTTCTTGACATACATGCGCGTGCGGACAACATCCTGCAACGACGCACCGAGCTTCACCAACGCCGTCTCGATGTTTCTGATAATCTGCACGGTCTGTGCATACCCATCGCCGACGCCGACAATGTCGCCATTCGCATTCGTCGCCGTGGTGCCGGAGACATAAACGAACTGTCCGACGCGCACCGCCCGGGAATACCCGACAACCGGCTCCCATGGGGTGCCGCTGGAATAAGCCTCTCGCGTCATTGGCAATACCTCCAGTACTTCATTCATCAATTGGTTGTAGCCCGAGTCTTTTGACATAGTCGCAATATCAATGAAACCGTGCAACCCCACAGCATACTGTTCCAGACGAGCCGTTCTGGCAGAAGCAGCCGATTCAGACGGAACGGAGAATGCCAGTACGTTATTGACGACGGAAACGTGAGGACCGTCGCAACCACCTCGGCCGGAGCCTCCCATGCACCGGATTTCCCGCCACTACATGAATGTGCGGTTTGAACTGAGAGCAACACAAAGAGCAGGACAACGCACACGAAGAAATGCGGCGCGCCGAACAGTACTGCGATACCAAGGAACTTAATGAGCATTTCATTGCCTAGCGAGATTAGGCTCGCCGACCCGCTCCAACGAGGGGTCGGCACCTCTAATCCAGTCTACACTCTACTGCGGCAAAACTAAGTTCCGGACTTCGCGTCCTTCTCAGCTTCTTCCAGCAGTTTGTCGATGGCCTTTTCCATCGCCTCCGGATTTCGCACGTTCTTGTACCGAATGACACCTTTGTGGTCGATCAAATAGAGCGTCGGCCAGCCATGGACATTCCAAGCCTCGGAAATTGGTCCCTGAGTGCCTTTTTCACCGTTCCAGAATGAACGCCAGGTGATTTGTTCTTTTTCGAGAGTCTCTTTGAGCGATTTGGGGTCCTTATCCGAGTTGACCCCGATCAGAGCAAAAGGCTTGTCTTGGAGTTTCTTCACGAGCGACCGCTCGTGGGGGTACATGGCCCGGCAGGGCGGTCACCAATGCCCCCAAAAATCGAGCAGCACTACCTTGCCTCGGTAATCCGTCAGCTTGAATTCCGTGCCATCAAGGTCGGCGGCTTCAATCTGTGGAGCTTCCTTGCCGACACGCAGCGTTCGCAATGCACGTAGTTCATTCTCTGCTTCGTTCTTTCTCGCTGCATTGTCCGATCCATATTTGTCGATGACGAGTTTCAGGTATTTCTCCGCGTCGGCGGCCACCTTGTTGCATTCGGAAAGTTGATCTCCCAGCACATCGGTTCGCGCATAAAGACACTTGCCCAGATTGAGCGCGGCGGCGGCCTTGTGATTCGGCCTGGTTGATTTCTCCAGGACAATCTTGAGCGTATCAACGGCTGGTTGGCTGTACCGCCGACCGAGCGCTGTGCACAACGGCTCGATCGATTTGTGGTCGGGATACTTCTCGGCCAGCAGCTTAGCCGCCTTCGGACCATCTGCGGTCGCCGCGCCACTGATGGCAGCCCAACTCAGAATCTCGCCGCGCAGCTCGCCTTTTTCCTTCTCGGCACGCTTCACGACGGCCGCGACGATACCCCCGCTCGGCGTTCGCATCTTCGCAAGTTTGGCCGACAGATCATTGATGGGCATTTTGACAATCTGCTCGGTTACTTTTTCTGCCGCCTTCGCGTAGACCGGACTGCCCGTGCCGTTTTGCATGATCCAAAACAGTGATTCCGATGCCACCGGGTCTTTCGGGTGGTCTTCGGCCAATTTGTAGAACTTCTCCGCGAACTCCTTGCTGAGATTCTGGTTCTTCTGAAGTTGCTTCTGCCGCTCCTCGTCTTTGGCCTCCGCCGCGGCGGCCCGGCCATCCGTTTGTAGCTCGCCGTATTCTTTCACGAGCGCCTCGTATCGCTCCTTCGCCGTTTGTTTCGTCTTCGTCTTTTTTGCCGGATCATCACCGCGTGCCGGCATCAAAGCCAGCATCACGATGGCCAGGCCCAATACAAGATGTTTCACGGCGAGCCTCCGCAAGGTGCAGTTTCAGTCGAGTCGGCATGCACACACAATACACGAGTCCGTTCCCATGATAGATCACCCGAAGGACGACGGAAACCAATAAACAGCGATTTTACCATCATGACGCCCCCGGTAGCCCGTCGCCGTGCGTCCAATTGACACCGTGGAGCCAAGCTATAAAGGAATTGCTTCGGCCACGCCGATAAAATGCTGTCGAACTTATGAAACGGACAATTCCCACACCGTGGAAACCCACTAAGGCTCAGCTGCTCGCCGCGCCCACGAAGCGCGTCCCGGATCTCGTCGCCAAGAACCTCATCGTCCTCTTCGCCGGCATCAACCCCGGCCTTTACACCGCCGCCATCGGCCGTCACTTCGGCCGCCCCGGCAACCGCTTCTGGCCCGCCCTCTACGCCGGTGGCTTCACGCCTCGACTCTTCTCTCCCTTTGAGAGTGATGGATTGCTCGACCTCCAACTCGGCATCACCAACGTCGTCGAACGCGCCACCGCCCGTGCCGATGAATTGACAAACGACGAGCTTCGTGCCGGCGGCCAGCGCCTCGAAGCCAAAGTGAAACGCTGGCGGCCCACGGTCGTCGCCTTCGTCGGTATCGGTCCGTACCGCATCGTCTCCGGCATCAAGGACGCCCGCGTCGGCCTGCAAAAGAACTCCTTCGGCGGCAGCCACGCCTGGGTCCTCCCCAACCCCAGCGGCCTCAACGCCCACTACCAACCCGCCGCCTTCGCACAACTCTTTAGCGAGCTGCGCCTCTGGGCCAATGCAAAACATGGACGGCGGGGAAAGAAACGCGATGGCCTTAAGCCCTGAAAGGGCGACATTCCTTAGCCCAGGGCAAGCCGCTTCGGCGCCGCCCTGGGTCAGCATCGCACAAAAATTCTTCCGAGCCCTGTAGGGGCGGCATCACCTTGCAGACCTAGAAGCTTCAATTCATTAGTTCATGTTGGAAAACATTCGATCAGTTGCTTCCAGAAAATAGTGGAAACATCGTGAGGTCCAGTTGCCGCAATGCGTTTGAGAGCCTCTTCCGGGTGAATATGCTCAATTTGAGCGATCGCCATTGCGGCGACGGATGGCGAACGACTCATACCGCCGCCACAGGTGACGAGAGTGCAAATCTTTGCTTCGAGAAATGAGGCAGTCGTTCGAATGGCCGCTTGAATCATCGCTGTTGAGTTGCCTTCACCGTCAAGCAATGGAAATCGGCAGTAGGCCACGTCACGAGGTAAGACGGCTGGATGTTCTTCGAGAGCCACATCCACAACGGCCGCAATTGCTTGTGCCATGATTGCCGGCACATCTCGCGCGTCCCGAGCATTGCCGATCCAGAGAGAATTTGCAATCACTTCCCTCATGCTGTGCCTCCTCGGTCGGTGACCCGTAGCGATGCCACTCGTCGTATCACCAAATGCCGCCAGCGAGCCAGCAGCGCGAAGACGAAAAGCACGGCCAACACGCTGAGCGTCGTCCAAATCCACCGGGGCCACCCGTCGGTGCGATAGATTTCGATTGCAGGAGGAGCCGAAGGTTCAATAAAAGCACCCAAGGAGATGACGCCATGGCTCGGGTCGAGCATCATGAGTGAGCCGCCCATTGTGAATCGACAGTTTGTCGGAAAGGCCACCTGTTTCTCAAATTGAATCTTACCGGACACTCGATCAATGAGGCGAACTGAGCCGCCCAAATCATGCTCCGGCAACTCCAGAAACTGTCCGACGCCTAGCGAGTCCAGCTTGCGATACAAGGCGATCCAATTGGAACTTTTTCTATCGGGATACGACTCATGTTGACTCACCAACGATGCCGATTCGAATGCCAAATGCGGCTGATGACAGATCGAATAGTCGCTGCCAAAACTCGAGTCGGGCACTCCTTCGCTCAACCGTTCGCCATCAAATTCATGGCGGAGCCACGACGCTAACGGCGTCTGGAATTGTCGAATCATCAGGGGTTTGAAACTCCGCACGTTCAACACGTGACCGCCCAAGAGCCTGTGATCGGCCGGCAACTGACCAACAACCCGCGTTTCCCCATTTTGAAGATTTAACGCATGGATCTTCTGTCCATCTTCTCCGGGGACATGACACTGAAAAAGCAACTGTTTCCGTTCATGCGGAGAAACCACGGTAATGTCTGGAAAGGCAACGACACTCTCTGGCTTTGAAGCTTCGAAGCGACGCTGACAGTTCTGAGTGTCGACGATCGCGAGTTTACCGTATCCGTGAAGCGCGGCAAACCACTTGCCATCAGGCGAAAAGCCCTTGCTATGAAATTCGTCAAATGACAACTTGCCAATGAGCTTCCCTGTTTGTGTCTCATAGAGGAAAACTGTCCATGCGGGATTTAGCGAATCATGGTTCATGTCAAATTCAAATACCGCAAGTGTCTTCAAGTCCTTTGTAATCAGCGAACTGTCCACATCCGCGTGCCACGGATGCCATTTTTCCCCCTGCAAAGCCATCTCCGACACGAGGCGACCCGATGTGGCGTCATAGCGCTGAATGACAGGCGGTTTCTGTTCTCGTCGCTGATCCAAAAGGAAAAGAAGCTGGCGCTGCTCCGGATCATCGGCTAGGAAATGCCGCCCGCCCGGAATGCGATACGCCGGCATCTGCGGCCAAATATGGATCAACATGCCCACCGGCACGGCGATGAGAATGCCCATAATCAGATAGCGGTAGCGCATGGTACTGTAAATCTATCGTCGGCGAATCCGAGCAGGCCGCATTTGTGACATTATTTCGCCGATTGGATAGTTTGTTGAAAAAGGGTGAAAAAGAGGTCGTTGAAGTGAAAAAGGAGTCGGTCGTCTCGCCATACGTTGGCTGCCTGCTTATTTCACAGGCAACCTGCATCCCTTAATGATCACTTGGACGGCTTGACGACAAAGTCCAGTTTGGATTGCTTGGGGTCGATTTGCGGGGCAAGCTCGTAAATATCGCGATATCCGTAACTGTAGAGAGCGATGTAAGTCGAGAGATTCAGCGAGGCGACGGGTAGTTTGGTAGGGAAGGCGGCCTCGGCGTTCTTGAAATTGTTGTTGCAGTAGATCAAAATGCGGCTGGACGTTTTGGGTAATACGCGCTTCAGGCTTTCCACGTTGATGTCCGAAAAGCTCAAGTTCACTGCACCCTTGATGTGCATCATGTCGAATTTCTCCCGGCTCCGGGCATCCAATACGATGACGCCGCTTTCCCGGCTCATGCGAATAAAGTCCGCCTCCGAAAGTCGCCGCGACTCGCGGTGCTTGGCCGCCTCGACTGCTACGCGAAGGTACCCTTCCATGTCGATCGCCGGGTTAGGCGCAGTCGGGCGCTCGGCCGCCGCCGCGACGGACACGATCAACAGAACTGTGGCGATCATAGTGAAGCGTGACATGTCGAGACTCCTCACGGCGGGCGAATATCAGAGTATACGCGCGATCTCGAAGATTCGTTGTCACGGCCACGTAACGAGGTTGTGCATTAGTCTTGCTCCGCCCTTGCACGGAGCAATTCCGGCCGCCCGGATCGGCTATCAATACGTCACGATGTAACTTTGCGCCAAAGCTTGGAACTCGCGCACTTGTCAGTCGCGCCAGGAACCATCGCGGTTGAGTTCTTTCGCTAACAAGGCGGCTACGCGTGGGGCCATTGCGACGGAGGCTCGCGCGTTGAGAAACAATCCTCGCGTGCGCCGCGCCAGAACATCTTCGACCGTGCGGGCCATTTCATTACGGGCGGCTCGGGTCGGTAGCGTGCTGTCTTTCACTCGCGAGATTCCACACCAACCAGCTCTCGACGGTCCCGAACGCCGGGTCACCCGCCTCGGCACGCTGGCGCGCTCTCGGGGTGGTGTCAAGAATCGCGACAAGGTCTTGTGGTTGCAGTTTTGCGCTGCGTAGTGCTTCATTGGCGACGCCAATTTGCGTGGTCCAGATCTCTCGTGGATCATGTTCGATCCAACCGGGTCGCGGGTAGATTTGCCGAAACTCTCGTTGTGCGCTGGCCCGTATCACGCCGCCGTCGTCAAAGATGATCGCCCGGGCGCTGGTGGTCCCTTCATCGAGCGCGAGAATGTGCGGCATTCGCTTCGCCTCCCGATTGGTCCATTCGTGTGACGCTGGAGCTGTGTTGAGGACGATTATGGCACGTGTCATCATACAGCGCTGTCAGTGGTCGGTGAGCAGTCATCGTTCGCTCCTCCTTTGGTCTGGATAGATTTCACCGTCCCGTAGCGGCGGCCGC
>JANNLP010000651.1:0-2272 GCA_031396905.1 Gemmataceae bacterium | reverse complement strand
CGCCCGAATTGTTCCAGTTGACGCTGTTGCCGTCGGCCTTGGCCAGGAAATACCCCCCGACTTGCCCACCAAAGGGCACGGTAAATGCCGTCGTCGCGGCGCTAATCCCGCTCCCTTCCACGAGCATGCTTTCATTCAGTTGCGTCAGGGTCTCGCCGGAATAATCGAGCCTCCAGCTATTCGTGTAATCGGCTGCGGCGACACCGGTTCTAAGAAACGCTCCCGGGTACTGCCAATAGTAGTTCATCACGCTGTGGTAGTTGGGCTTGTAGTTGGTGCCATCGCCGATGGCTCCACCGTGGTTGAGTCCGAGTGTGTGGCCCAGCTCGTGCATCCAGGTGCCGGCGCGGTCGATGTCGGTCAGCACGAACGGCGCTTTGCTCCAGCCGGCCGCGCCAAATGTCACCATGAAGTCGTTGCCGTGCAATTCGCCCAGCCCCGACGAGCTGTTGATGACGATGGGATTGTTCTTGGCGTCGAGTTCAATGTTGTTCGCATTGTCTCTTTGGTAGAACTTGTACTGATCGGCAAACATGCTGTAGCGATGCGTCAGCGAAAGTGCCTGACGAATCTGAACCCAATTGACGACGTCCGCCCGTTGTGCGACTGTCCCGAATCGCCCATCCAAGCCGTTCCCTGCCGTGCCGTTCTTGATCTCTTGAAAGCGCGGGAAGGGATCGTCGATCTTGGCGAACGCCTCGGGATTGATGTTCTTTTCGTCGTAGACCACATGCAAGTTGATCCCATCGGCCTGGTCCGGGTTGTGAATATTGAGGTTGGTCGCCAAGCCAAACGCTTTGATGATGCCACCGGCGGCAACAGGCGTCCCGGGATCGAAAATTGCCGCGGCGGGCCCAAAGCCCGTCATGGCATCCACCTCGACGAACAGATCCTTTTGATTGGCATTGGAGCCAGCCAGGATCAATTCATTGGCGAACAACATGCCGTCTTCGTCAATGTCCAAACCGTCGGCGATTTCCCAAACGTCCGCTAAGCCGTCGGCATCAGAGTCGATCATCGAGAATTCGGACGTGTTGCCCATGAAGTCGGTCGCCGTCATGGTCACAAACAAGTGTCCGGTGTGATCAAACGTAAAGGTCGCGTCGCCATTCGCGTCGGTGACATCCGTCGTGATCGACGATAGATACGTCTTGCCTTCACCGTACTCGGCCGGATCAAGCGAGGGACTTTCAAATACCTCGACCGTGAATGTCTTGCCCGGAGTGCTGTTGAGTTTCCACGTATGCACGCCGCCGTTGGCAATTCCGGTGTCGGGCCGTTGGATGACGACCGGATAATCCTGGGCATCATTCGCCCCGGCATCGGCATCGCCCTTGGCGTCGTTGATCGTGACCCAATCGCCATTCAGATCAATGCCACGGCCAAAGTTCTTGTAGATCGAATTGCGGCTGACGGTGTTCTTGCTGCCGGCTGCAATCTCCACGCCGTGGCCTTTCAACCCCATCGTCCCCAGACTCGAACCATTGAAGGCGATGGTGTTGGTGTGACCGGCCAGCGGCTTGCCGATGAAGTTCTCCGAAGCGCCGCCGCCGATGAACACGCCGTGGCCCTTGTTGCCGCGATCGGACGTTTCGTCGAGGCCCACGCCGATGAAATTGCCTCGGAGAAAATTGCCCTTGGCTGTGGCGCCGAAGATCCCGACTCCGTGCAGAAAGTTAGCGGAAATGAAGTTCTTGTCGGAAGGATCCGCGCCGCCGATGCTGGTGGATGGGGCACCCTCAATGAAGACGCCACCGAGGGCATTGGGCACGGCACTGTTGTCGCCGCCGAGGCCGATTTTGTTGCCGACGATCTTGTTGTCCATGGCCCCGGCACCCTTGATGTGGATGCCGCTTCCAGCATTTCCGCTGATGGTGTTGCCGAAGCCGATGCTGCCGCCCAGCAGGTTGCCGGGCGCCTCTTCGCAATAGATGCCGGCACCTTTGTTTTCCATGGGCGTTTTGCCGTCGCCCGCCACGCCGATGAGATTGCCGAAGATCGTGTTGCCGCCAGCGGCGGGGCCTTTCAGCGTGATGCCGACCGAGTCATTACCGGAAATGGTAGTGAGGAAGACGGTGTTCCCGGACGACGCGATGTTGATGCCGCCGCCAATGTTGCCTTTATCAACGGTGCCGCCGTGATTGGTGCCAATGTAGCTGTCGGTTACCGTGGTCGATCCACCCAAAAGACTGACGCCGAAACTGGACCAGCCGGTGACGCTGATGTCCGCCATGTATCCGCCGGCCATGAACACCAAGCCAGTCGCTCCTGG
>JANNLP010000628.1:0-4263 GCA_031396905.1 Gemmataceae bacterium | reverse complement strand
GCCTTCAACTCCGTCGATCCATTTGATAGCATGGCAATCGGGAATGGCCGCGGTTATTTGGAGTTTCAGCCATGCGACATGCGTTGTACTTTTCCATCATCGTTTCACTGGCGTTCTCAACATTGACCGCCCGCAGCGAAGATTGGCCGCAGTACATGGGTCGCAATCGCGATGGTGTCTGGCATGAAACCGGGATCATGGAGAAGTTCCCGGATGACGGGCCGAAAGTACGCTGGCGGACGCCGATCAACCCGGGCTACACCGGCCCGGCCGTGGTCGGCGGAAAAGTGTTTGTCATGGATCGTGTGTTGGCCGAGGGAGCGAAGAATCACGATGAATCGATGATCCCGCGCCGGGCGCCCAAGGGCGGTATTGCCGGCACCGAGCGCGTGTTGTGCTTCAATGCATCCGATGGCAAGGAAGTCTGGAAGCACGAATACGATTGCACCTACACCGTTTCGTATCCCAATGGTCCGCGCACGACACCGACTGTGCATGATGGCATGGTCTACACGCTCGGCACTGAAGGCCATCTTTGCTGCTTCAAAGCCGACAGCGGCAAAGTCGTGTGGATGAAAGACTTCGCCAAGGAATATGACGCGAAGCCGCCGCTGTGGGGCCACTCGGCTCATCCGCTTATCGACGGCAACAAGCTGATTTGCGTGGTCGGTGGCGATGGCAGCGTCGCAGTTGCCTTTGACAAGAACACCGGCAAGGAACTGTGGAAAGCCTTGTCGGCCCGCGAACAAGGTTATGCGGCGCCTATGGTCTACACCATTAACGGTGAGCGTCAGCTTATCATCTGGCACGCCGAGTCGGTGAATGGGCTTGATCCCGAGACGGGTAAACAATTGTGGTCAGTTCCGGCCGCTACGTACCAGGGCATGGCGATTGCCACGCCGCGAATGTCGGGCAATCAATTGTTCATTACCGCCTTTAAAGGCAACTTTGGCTCGAAGACTCTATCGGCCGCGATGCTAAAGTTCGAATCAGCCGGCGCTCCCACAGTGTTGTGGAAAGGTGATTCCAAGACGGGTATCGGCAGCGTGTTCAGCACGCCTCATTTTGAAGATGGTTACATCTATGGCACCGATTCCGGTGGTCAGGTGTCTTGTGTAAAAGCCGACACTGGCGAACGCTTATGGCAATCCTTGCAAGCTCATGGCAGCAAGAAACCCGAAGGCTCCGCCGAAGTTTTTCTGGTGAAAAACGGCACGAATTGGTTCCTTGCCAACGAGAAGGGCGATCTGATTATCGCCAAGTTGAGTCCAAAGGGCTACGAAGAAATCAGCCGGGCTCATTTGCTCGAGCCTACCAGTTCCGCGTTTGGCCGAGTCGTGCTGTGGTCGCACCCGGCATTCGCCGAGAAATGTGCGTTTATGCGCAACGACAAGGAGCTGATCTGTGTGGAGTTAGCCGCGAAGTAGCACAAATTCACTTTTGACCGAAGGATCGGCCGCTCAGGCGACAATGGTAGTGTGAGCCGATTCTCGGAAGCCACTGGATGGACGACCGCCAGCGCATCGGGTACGAAACCGGGCTTCGGGCGGCAGTGCTGGCCGGAGACGAAGCCGCTTGGCGCGCGTGGTACGACGCCCATGCCGACGGGTTGCACCGTTACGTGTTGTGGCGCTGCGGCGGCATTGCCGACATGGCCGACGACGTACTGCAAGACGCCTGGTTGACCGCGGTGCGCCGAATCGGCGAATTCAAGCCACAGACCGGCGGTTTCCGCCAGTGGATCAGTGGTATCGCCGCGTTCACGCTGAAGAACCACCTCCGCAAACGGCAGCGCAACTCTGTGCGTCAGCAAGTATTGGTCGAAGTTGCGGCAAACACGGATGCAGCAATGGATGACGATCGCGCCTGGCGAACCGCGAAAGCGCTCGGCGAATTGCCGCCTCGGTATGAGCGGGTATTGCGGGCCAAGTACCTGGATGGTCGCAGCGTCAACGATATTGCCTGCCAGTGGAAGGAGTCGCCCAAAGCCGTGGAATCGGTGTTGACACGGGCCCGAGATCAATTTCGCAACGCCTACGAACGACTGGGCCGAGCCGATGGATGATGTGGACGAACTGCTAAGGCCGCGCGAACCCGGTGTGACCTCTCCGAAGGTCGATGCATGGAAAGCGACCACGCGCGTGTTGCGCGGTCGTCGCTGGTGGCGGCGTGGCCGGGCCGCGGTGATGATGGCTGGTTGCTTCGTGGCCGGGGCGTTGGTCATGTATCGACCAGCACCAACCAACCTTGTTGTGCCGACACCGGATGCCGTCGCGATCATTCCACAGGCGACGGAACCGCGAATCGAAGCTGAGGCGCAACCCATCGAATCGCCCAAGCGTCTGGAGCGCTGGGCAAAGCTTACCGAGGGCGATAAGCAGCGGAACCTCTTTCGCCGGGCCGGCGATGGTTTCCTGAAATATGGCGATGAAATCGCTGCTCTCCGCTGTTATCGCAGGTCGCTGGATGGCGGCACGCCCACCGAGTTGGCCATTAATGTCGAAGACACCTGGATGCTGATGTCCCTGAAGATTTCCCAACACAAGGAGTAGACTCATGCGAAGTATGTGGATTGCCGGGTTGGCAATTGCCTTGACGATGACGATGGTGGCGGTGGCTCAGAAGCAACCGGAAGCCGCGCCGGCCAAGGTGACCGAAGAGAAAGCTCTCGACGACAACGCGGCAACAGAAAAGAATCAGGCCCTTGAACAATTACTCGCCAAGGCATTGCAAAATAGCCCGGAAATTCAGGTTGCCGAGGCAAAACTCAAGGAGGCCGAGGCGCTTTTGCGACAAACGCGGTTGCAAATCGTCCACAAAGCTGTCGATCTTCATCGATCCGTAAATCAAAAACAGGGGTCGTTAGCGGCAGTTGAAAAGCTGTACAAAGACTTGGTCATATCAAAATCCATGTCTAAGGTTGACTTGGCTCCTTACGAACAGCGTTTGGCCGCACACAAAGCCGAAATCGCCAACATGGAAGCATCTTTGAACGCCTTAACTGGCCAACTTCCGGTTAAGTTCGATCCAAACATGAGTCGAGTCGAATTGCCACTGCCGTTCCAGAGATTTCGTCCACTTCAGTTGGGCAATATCGACGTTGGAGTTGGCGGAGGTGGCGATCCGACTCACAAGCGTCATCCGCCACAGGCAACTGCGGAACGCTTGCGGAAACTGCTGAACACGCCATTTAAGATCCCGGAAAGCTCGGGTCAGGTGCCGTTGCGCGACGTAATTGCCATGATCCGTAAGGTCTCCGGCGCACCAGTTCTAACACGGGACGGTGCCGATGTCGCAATCACCATCGACTTTAACGGCGAAGTCACTTTGGGAGCATATTTCCAGATTCTCTGCGATTCGACGCCGAACCTGCAGATTTACGTGCGCGACTATGGCTTCCTCGCCACAACAGAACAACCGCCAGACGACGCGCTGCCATTCATCGACTTCTTGCATGGCGCCGGCGGTGCATAATCGAAAAGCAAGCGTCGAAGCGTCAGCTCGACGTGGTTTCGGCCACCTCAAGCTGATGCTTCGACGTTTAACCCCACATGAGCATCCCCAGCGCCATCAAGCCCATGCCCGCGTCTTCGGTGAGTGTCACGGTCGCCACCGGTAATTTGATGGTTGTGCCAAGGCAGGCGCACTTCACTTTTCGCTTGGCCAAGATCGTTTGCATCACGCCGATGGTGCCGATGGCCATGATTGCCACGGTGGCGATGTTCGTTACCATCGGTTGCCAATTGACCAGATACGCGACGCCAAGTGCCAACTCCAGGAATGGGTAAACGTAGCCATATCTTCGCCAACGTTGTGCGATCACATCGTATTGCGTGTAAGTCATCGCAAAGGCCGGCAGGTCCAGCAACTTGAAGAATGAAAATACGAGAAAGAACCCGGCCATGAAATGCCGCATGGCCCGCATCACGTTAAACGAGTCTGTCGCGGCTTCGAAGGCGAGTACAATTCCAACTAGATAGGCCACGATCAGAACGAGCGGGTAATAACTTGGCTTAGGCTCCATGGGAGCCGATTCCGCTTCGCCAAAGACTTCGTACCCGGCACGTTTCATCGCCGCACGTACCACGTCGGCTTGTACTTCGCCCTCAATGGTAAGTGGTTTATCGGGCAAATCCACAGCCACGGACCAACGCTGCAGGCCCGGTAACGCATCCAAGTGAGGGCGAATCGCGGCGAGGCAGCCGGCACAGCGTAGATTCGTGCGATAGGTCGTCGTAGTCATTGCGAACATTCTACGGTTGC
>JANNLP010000614.1:0-4258 GCA_031396905.1 Gemmataceae bacterium | reverse complement strand
CGTCTTCGCCGCCCTGTTTCCCGGCGGCGCGGTTGGTCTCGACACTGGCCTTGGACATGTGCGTCAAGCGAATGGCCTCGTCCACGTCTTCGCGAGCGACATAGTCGGAAAAGCGCAACCGCGCCAGCGCTTGACTCAAACGCAAGGTCGAGAGCAATTGGCGTGCCGTCATGACGGTTTGATCGTTGTGTTTTTGCTGGGATCTGCTGCGGGACGTTGTGCTTCCCGTCATGCGGAGGGAGACGTAGGCTTCGACAATGTAGGGCGCGACTTCGGGTGACGAGGCACGCAATTACTGCTCAATGGCCAGCCGCTCCAAGTGCGTGGCGTGCTGAATTGGGGTTATTATCCACCAAAACTGGAGCCTAACCCGACCGATGAAATGTGGCGAGCCGATTTGCGCCGCATCAAAGCGCGCGGCTTTAATTTGATGAAGTGTTGTTTGTGGCTGCCGCCGCAACGTTTGCTCGACATCGCCGACGAAGAAGGCGTCTTAATCTGGATGGAGTATCCAACCTGGCACCCGCAACTCACGCCACAACATCTACCGAACCTGATTCGCGAGTTTGAGGAGTTTTTCGCCCATGTTCGTAACCATCCGTGCGTGGTGCTTCACAGCCTCACTTGTGAAACCGGCCCGTCGGCCGACATCGGAGTGCTGAAGGAACTGACGGCGCGCTGCAAGGCGATGATTCCCGGAGCCGTCGTCGAAGACGACAGCAGTTGGATCGAATGGAATCGCGTCACCGATTTTTACGACGACCATCCGTACGGCAACAATCACACCTGGGTCAAGACATTGCATCGACTGCGCGATTACAAGGCCCTTGGAGTGAAACCATTATTGTTGGGCGAAGCCATCGCGGCGGACACCTGGACCTCTGCGACGCCACTGGCCAGACTGGTTGGCACCCAACGACCCTATTGGCTGCCGTACCATTTCCAGGCCAATGCCCAGTGGTTGCAGCGCTTCCGCGACGCCGGCACTCCAATAGATGAAGCGCAATTAGTCACCGACTCGAAGCGTTATGCCATGTTTATGCGAAAGTATCAAATCGAGACATTCCGCTGCGAAGTGCCGGATGGTGGCTACGTCGTCAGCGTCATTCGCGACTTCCCGCTGGCCGCGATGGGTTTGGTCGATTACGTAGGCCGCGACAAATGGCCCGCCGAAGCCTGGTCATGGCACGGCGACACGATGCTGACGCTGACGACACTAAACGATCGTCGCACCTTTGCTGCCGGCGAGCCGTTAACCGCGAATATCGCAGCGGCGGGTCAGGTGCCACCAGGCACCACCTGGCACGTGACGATCACGCCTGACACACCCGACGCGGAGTCGCTAGGAGTATCGACAACACCGGCAATTAGCGTTATGCTTCCGCAATATTCTGTGGCAACGCGCCTGCGCATCTTCGCCACGCTGTCCCACAAGGGAAAGTGGATCGCCGCCAACGAGTGGCCCGTGTGGGCGATTCCACGCGCTCGCCCTCTAACATCAGGGGTTGTCGTCGCTCGGCGATTGGATGAAGCACTATTGGCGCAATTGGAAGCCGGTGCCAAAGTTCTGTTGCTACCGGACAACGGCCCGGGCAGCCCGCCACTTCAATCGCACTGGTTCCTGCGTGGCGGACCCGTCGTGTTTCCCCATGCGGCCTTGGCCGGTGTCCCGCGCGAACTGCTTGTGGAAACGCAGCACTTCGATTTGGCCGGTGATGTCATTCCCAAAGTGTCATATGCCACCGATGTCGATCCCATCCTCATGCTTTGGGACAACCATGACATTCGTGAAGTCCGAACCCATGCCGGCGTCTATGCGACACGCATCGGCCAAGGACGGCTGCTGGTTTCAACATTGCGACACGATGGCGACACCAATTCCGTCGGCAACTGGCTACTCGGCGAGTTTTCCCACTACCTTTCGGAAGGGCCACCGCCGCGAACCATGCTCGCAGCCGATGTGATTGCCGCCATTCGTCGCAAACTGACGGAGCACAAGTTGGAACTCGGTGGCGCTCAAGCGTGGAAGTTCCAACCGGACCCGCAGAATGAAGGCTTAGCTAAAGGCTGGCACAAACCAGAAACCAAAGATGCCGACTGGGCCGATATTAAGATTGACCGCCATTGGGAAGGGCAAGGTCATGCCACACTCGATGGCTGGGCGTGGTATCGCTTGACGATTACCGTACCCAGAGCGTTCAGCGGCAAAGAGGCTTACATCAAGTTCACCGGCGTGGACGATTTCTACGAAGTGTACGTCGGGGGCACCAAAGCCGGCTCCGGCGGCGACATACCTACCAAGAAAACTGCGTTCGATGAAGTGAAAGCCCACAACGTGACAAACCTCATCAAAGCCGGCGAAACCGCAACCATTGCCGTCCGCGTGTATGATTGGTACGGCGCTGGCGGCATCTTCCGCCCGGTCACGCTCACGACCGCACCGGATGATAACCATGGTTCGGCGTTCATTCGATAGATTTTTGTTCGGAGATTGCATGCGAATTCACATGACGCGCTACCTTTTTATCGCCACATTTATCTTGGCATTAACAGGCTCAATCCTCGCCAATGCGCAAGCACCTTCGCAAAACATTGTCAAAGTCGGCATCGCGAAAGGTCTTCTGCGCGATCTCAATCCGCAATTATTTCGAGTATTAGCAACGAATTTTGAGAAGGTCATGCAAGCCCAGACTGGACTGTCAGGACAATTGCTTTCCATCGACTCGGCCAATGAGATAACGCAACGGCTGATGGAGGGTGACCTTCAACTTGGTGTTGTCCACGGAGTGGAGTTTGGTTGGATGAAAGTCATTCACCCGGACATTCACACCCTAATGATCAATGACATCGATCCAGAATTGCTGAGGGCCGTCGTTGTCGTGGCCAGGGATTCGCCGGCTAAAAGCCTGAAGGACTGTCAAGGGGAGAAACTTGCCATTCCAAGCGGCACGCGCGGCGATACACGGCTCTTCATAACCCAGCGATGCCGGCAAATGGGATCCAACATTCAAGACATGTTTCCGGAAGTCAGCGCCCCGGCTTCGATTGAGACAGCCTTGGATAATCTCGTGGATGGAATCGAGCAAGTCGCGGTCGTGGAACGCGCCGGCCTCAAAATGTTCGAACGGCGCAAGCCCGGGCGCTTCGCTAAATTAGCTGTGCTGGAGCAGTCCGAACCGTTTCCACCAAGCGTCATCATTTTTCGACGCGACAAACTCGATGAGACGACACAGACCAAGTTCCGCGATGGAATGTGTACGGCTCACAAATCACTATTAGGGGCTCACCTTATGACGCTAATGCGAATCAAGCGCTTTGAGCCAGTGACGGCGGATTTCCACAAGAGCATCGACGAAACGCTCAAGGCCTACCCGAAGCCCGAATCGCTGCCGCAATTGCCGCGAAAACCAGGCCACTGAATCGACCAACTCGCGAAACCAATGCGAACGGTGTGGCGCGAGCACCAAATACTCGATTGACGGGCAATCAACGAATCGACAGCCACTTCCCGTGGTTCGATACCCGTAATCATTGAGAAGTCTGAAAATCGCACGTCTCTTGACAACCCAGCCCCTCCGGAACATGTTAATAGCCAGACACTTACCAAGTTCCGGCAGGAGACACCCATGCAATTGCTGCGATTGCACAAGCGCGGTGGGTTCACGCTGATTGAGCTACTCGTCGTCATCACGATCATTGCGATTCTGATCGGGCTGCTCTTGCCCGCTGTTCAAAAAGTCCGCGAAGCCGCCAACCGGATCAAGTGCGCCAACAACTTGAAACAGGTGGGCCTGGCGCTACATGGGTTTCACGACACGCATAAGTCATTGCCGCCGAGTCGGCTTGACCGCACCGGCGGCGTTGCCTGGACCGTCCTCATACTGCCGCACATCGAAGAGGGTAGTTTTTTCTCTCAATGGGACACAAAGCGCTGGTACTACGATCAGGGTCCAAGCGCGGCGGCCGGCAATGCGATTCGGGCGATCCCGGTGCGGATCTTTTTCTGTCCGAGCCGGCGTTCGCATGGTGACACACCTGCGGTCAGCATCGCCGGCGACGTTCCGGATCTTGCATTCGGTGGAATGTCACATTATCCGGGAGCTCTGGGCGACTATGCTTGCAGCGTCGGCAACGACATCGATCTCGACTACACCGGCCCCGGCGGCAATGGCGCGATTGTGATCGCCAAGCAGCCGTTTGCCTACACATCCACCGCGACGCCACCGCGGCTCGGCCCCTGGAAATCCCAGACGCGGAT
>JANNLP010000607.1:0-1582 GCA_031396905.1 Gemmataceae bacterium | reverse complement strand
TTTTCCGGGCCAAAGCCCAGTTCGCGATCCAAACCCTATGCGGGATGATCATTTCGTGTGATTCGTGTATTTCGTGGTGAACAAGGCGCTTCACAACTTCGCCAGCTCCTCCGCCAGCACCTGATCCACCATCTCCGGCTTTACGGCACCCTTAGATGCACGCATGATCGCGCCTTTGATGCGCTGGGCGGCGGCCGTCTTGCCTTTCTTGTAATCCTCGACCGATTTGGGATTCTCCGCAATCGCCGCACGGACAATGTCCAACAACTTGCTGTCATCGACTGCTGCAATTCCCAGCTTGGCGATGGCCGCCTGCGCATCCAACCCCTCCGTCATCATCGCATCCAAAACCTGCTCGGTGATTTGCTTGGTCAATCCCATCGACTTCTGTTGCGTAATCAACTCGGCCAGACTGTCGGCGGCTGGCCGGGTTTCTGTTTGCAGCAACTTGTTCAGAATCCAGTTGCATGCCGCCTTCGCATCGCCGCACTTGGCGGTCACGTCCTCGAAATACGCCACCAGCGCTCGGCCCTGATGCACCAGCACGTCGGCATCGTAAACCGATAGTCCGTACTGGCTCCCGAGCCGTTGACGCTGAGCCAACGGCAACTCGCCGAGTTCCGACTGAATGCGCTGTAACCACGCGTCATCAATCTGCACCGGGACCAAATCCGGCTCCGGGAAATACCGGTAGTCGCTGGCTTCCTCTTTGCGGCGCTGAATGCGGGTCACACCCCGGGCATCATCCCACCCCGCCGTCGCCTTCGCCACGTCGCCAAAGCGCTGACCCGTTTTCTGGAAGTCCTCGTATTGTCGCTGCGCCTCATAGGCAATCGACCGCTCGACGGCGCGGAAGCTGTTGAGGTTCTTCACCTCGACCAGCGGCGTGGCGGCGACCGTTCCATCCTTTTGCGGAATATGAACGTTCACATTGGCATCGCAGCGCAGCGAGCCTTCCTGCATTTCACAGTCGGACACGCCAAGCTCGCGCAACATCAATCGCAACTCCGTGAGGTACGCTACCGCTTCCTCAGGACTGCCCATCTCCGGCTTGGACACAATCTCCAACAACGGCGTGCCCGTGCGATTCAGATCGACGTTGCTGTTGCCGCCCCGGCCCGACTCATCGTGCATGAGCTTGCCGGCATCCTCTTCCAGATGCGCCCGAATAATGCCGACACGCTTGCCGGCATACTCCTTCTTCGGGTCGGCCGCGACATTGATCTCCAGCCAGCCTTCGTAACTGAACGGCAAATCGTACTGGCTGATCTGATAATTCTTCGGCAAATCGGGATAGTAATAGTTCTTGCGATCCCATTTCGTGAAGCGGTTGATGGAGCAATTGAGCGCCAGTGCCGCCCGCATTGCCAGGTCGAATGCCGCCCGGTTCATCACCGGCAGCGTCCCCGGCATCCCCAGGCACACCGGGCAAGTCGCCGAGTTCGGCGGCAATCCAAACTTCGTCGAGCAACCGCAAAACAACTTCGTCGAAGCGTCGCTAAACTATGGGGATGACTACCCCATACAAGACCGTCGTTGGCCTGGAAGTGCATGTGCAGTTGCTGACGCGGACGAAGTTGTT
>JANNLP010000568.1:0-7363 GCA_031396905.1 Gemmataceae bacterium | reverse complement strand
GCGACGCCGAGCGCGGCAGCCCCCCGCCCGTGGGCAGCACCATCACCTTCCGCTACCAGGAGCTGTCCGACGGCGGCGTCCCCCGCTTCCCCTCCTACGTCAGCCTCCGCAAGGAGGTGGCCGTGCTTTCTTCCGCGCCCTCCCCTGCCCTGAGAAACGTTGTGTCTAACGTTTTCTTTCGTTTTGCCCGTCCCCAGTATTTTTATAAGCGACCGTGTCCGCTTGATGAAGTTGTGCAGACGATGCTCGACTTCTTCAGTCCAACTGCGCGCCAAGCGAAAATTGCCATCAATTGTTACGTGCCATCCGACATGCCTTTGGTGAGGTTGGACCCGGAGCAGTTTCAGCAGGCGTTGCTCAACTTGCTGCTCAATGCCGAACAGGCCATGCCGGAGGGTGGTGAAATCACGCTACAAGCAGCAGCCGAACCGGAAAATGTGCGCCTCGAAATCATCGATACCGGGCCGGGGATGCCGCCTGAGGTCATGGCCAAAGTATTTAAGCCGTTCTACACGACGAAGCCGGGTGGAAATGGGCTCGGTTTGCCGATTACCCGCAAGATCATTGAAGCCCACGGTGGCACGCTTGACATCCAAAGTGAAGCCGGCCGTGGAACCAAGTTTACGATTCACTTGCCGATTGCATGATCGGATACAATTGTGCCGAGACTTATGGTGCCTCCAAACCGACGAATAGCTGATTGAATGACGCCGCCGCTAGTGTCACGCCGATGGCGGACAATTGTAGGCAAACTTCCTCCGGATCGACTTCATGGCTTCCACGGCGATCTTTGGCCGCGATTTCAACCGGGCGATCATCGCCGTCGGTGATTGGTCGGCGTTCGCGTGGCACGCCGTTTCCGGATTACATACGCGGCGGCATCAGCCGGGCACCTTGCTGGCCGTGTGTTATTCCATCGGCGTCATGAGTGTGCCGGTGATCGTCATTACGGGGTTCTTCATCGGCATGGTTCTCGCCGTGCAGTCTTATGGCCAGTACCACAATCTCGGTTTGGATACCTGGATCGGCTCGATGATTCACCAATCGGTGATCCGCGAACTTGGCCCGGTGCTGGCGGCCACCATGCTCGCGGGGCGTGTGGGCAGCGCGATGGCAGCGGAAATCGGTACTATGCGCGTCACCGAACAAATCGATGCGCTGGCATGTCTGGGCGTTGATCCCGTGCATTACCTGGTTGTTCCCAGGCTACTTGCTTGCATGCTGTTGATTCCGCTGTTGACCATTGTCGCCAACGTAGCGGGCATTATTGGCGCGGCTTTGATTTGCCTAACCATTTTTGGCATCGACCCGCACCATTACTGGCAACATGGCCGCGACTTCGTGGATATCTGGGACGTGGTGCTGAACCTCGTCAAACCGGTGACATTCGGCGCGTTCATCGCCATCATCAGTTGCGATCGCGGCTTTAATTGCAAAGGCGGCAGCGAAGGCGTGGGCCGGGCATCCACCCAGGCATTCGTCTGGTCATTCCTCGCCATTCTCATTCTCGACTTCTTCCTCGGGCTTGCCATCAACTCTATCAAGACCCGCTGGCTCGATATGGAAATGATCAGACTCACATCATGACGAAAGCCGCGATTCTTGAACTGGAAAGGGCGGGGCTGGAGTTCGGCTCCAATGCCGTGCTGCGCGATGTGTCACTGCGCGTGCCCACAGGTGAAACCGTGGCAATCATTGGCGAGAGCGGCTGCGGGAAGACGGTCTTGTTGAAGTTATTTGTCGGGCTGATGACACCGACGTCGGGTACGGTGGCGTTTGATGGCCAGGACCTCGGCAAGTTGTCGGAACGTGAATTGATCCTGCGCCGGCTTCGAATGGGTTTCTTGTTCCAAGGATCGGCACTATTCGACTCAATGAGTGTGTACGACAACGTCGCCTTTGGCCCGCGGGCGCTCAAGAAGTTCACTGAGAAGGAGATTGACGAACGGGTTCAGGCTAGGCTGGCCGAGGTGGGGTTGCCCGATGGTGTCGGTCGCAAGACCCCGGCGGAGTTGTCGGGTGGGATGAAAAAGCGGGTCGGACTGGCCCGGGCACTCGCTCTGGACCCGGATGTCATGCTCTATGACGAACCCACGACCGGCCTCGATCCGATTATGACCGATGTGATCAATCGGCTGATCGCCGAAGTCCGGCGACGTCGGCCCATCACCAGCGTCGTGGTCACGCACGAATTGCGAACTGTCCGCGCGGTCGCCGACCGCGTGGTCATGCTATACCCGCTGAGGCGCTTGCAGCCGGAGGAGCCGCAAGTCATTTACGACGGTCCGGCCGATGGCTTGGAAGGCAGCTCCGACCCGCGCGTGCGTCATTTCGTCGCCGGCGACTCCGAAGGCCTGATCGGGGAATGACGACTTTGGCGAGCGTCGGAGCGTAAGCTCGACGTGGTTTCAGTAATCCACGTCGAGCTTATGCCCCGACGCTCGCCCCGAACAACACTGCCATGAACACGTCAAAGCAGCGATTCCGACTTGGCATCCTGGTCATCAGCGCCGCGGGGCTGTTGGCAGCGCTGTCGGTGTTTTTCGGCGGTACGCCGCGGCTGTTGCAATCGCGCGCGCGGTACACGCTTCTGTTTAAAGACGCTCCGGGCGTCGTTCGGGGCACGCCGGTACGCAAGTCCGGCGTTCGAATTGGTGAAGTTGAGTCAGTGGCGTTGGACGATAAGCGGAATCTGGTGAAGGTCTTCATCGCCATCGATCCACAGTACACGTTGCGCGACACGGAAGAACCGATCATCACGCCCGATCTATTAAGTCGGGATACGACAATTGACTTCGTACCCGTGTTGCCGCCACCGAAGGAGCCGAAGCCGCAGTCGAAAGGCAATGGCGTCGTGCCGGCTGAGTTCGTGCAAGCACAGCCGAAGCCGGGAATGGGACCGCCCCAGCCAATGCCGCCACCTGGCAAAGTCCTGCCGCCCGGCTCTGAGATCGAAGGTCGCGCTCCGCTCGATGCACGTGCATTGATTCGCGATGCCACCGAAGTAATTCCCACCGTGCAGTTGTCGATTGCGCAAATCCAGAAGTCGGTGGCCCGGTTCGAGCGGCTGGCCCCAATCATCGAAGACACAATGCGCGAATACACGGAACTTGCACGGGCCATGCGTGAAGTTGTGCCCGAAATTCGCCGCACGAACGATGAACTGCGAACGGCGTTGAAGAAAGTCAGTGACCTCGACCCGGATGTCCGCCGGGCGATCGATGAACTGCAAGACATGGTTCGACAATACAAACGAGTGGGCGAGCGTGTTGATGTGTTGCTGCAAACCAACAACGATGCGATCGACAAGACCATTCGCAACATCAACACCGTTGCCCAGCGCATGACGGAGCTGCTGAACGACGAGAATCAGAAGAACTTTGCCGCGTCGCTCAAGAGCATGCAGGGCCTCGCCAGCAGCCTCGAAGGGTTAGCCGGCCAAGCCCAGAAGGAAACATTGCCGCGGTTTCAAGACACACTGGCCAAGCTTGACTCGGTATTGCTTAACATCAACACGGCTACCAAACCGTTTGCCGACCGTTCGGAACGGATGAGTCGCAATCTCGACGCCGCCCTTGAACAGGCCGCGCGATCATTCGGTTCGTTTAGTGACATGTTCGGACAAGCCGGTCGGGCGGACGGAAGTTTTCAACGTCTGTTGGCTGATCCGGCAATTTACAACAACTTGAACGATGCGTCGTTGATGCTGGCGCGCATTCTACCGCGCGTTGATCGTGTCCTCAAAGACCTGGAAGTATTCGCCGACAAGATCGCGCGGCATCCTGAGTCACTAGGTGTCGGAGGTGCAGTACGACCCAGCGCCGGGCTCAAAGATCCGCCGGGCGCGCCACATTCCAGTTACAAGCAGAAACAGTAAGGACTGGCTTGACGCGTCGAGTTGATTCGGTTATCTCGCCGCCATGTCTTTGGAAAAGCAACTACTTTTGCGCGGACTACTGCTGGCCAATTTGGTTCTAGTTGGGTGCAAAGTGCCCGGCCCGGACTTGCGGACGCCGATGCCGGAGCAGTTCGTTCTCCCGCCCGAGGATGATGCGCGCTATTCCAGACCACTGGAATACCCGAAGGAACTGCTCAACAAACCGCCAGCCAAATCGACGAATCCGAATAGCATGCCCGGATTCAAGGGTGGCCCGTCGATGGGTGGTCCCGGCGGCCAGCAATGATTGGGCAATGCGAGTCGTTATAATGGTCCTTGCGCCTGGACTTGTGCGGCTTTGATTGTCATCGTGAGCGATACTCCGATCCACGTCGTTTCAATCATCAATTATCCTCGGGATTCTAATTACCGAAGGATGGCGTACGCCTTTCTCGATTCGGTCATCGCCCATGGCGGCCGACGGATCACACTCCTTTACGACGACCGCCCTCCGGAAGTTGCAGACGAACATCGCCAAGCCGCCGACATTGATATCGTGCAGGGTAAGCAATTCGATGTTGGGCACCCGCACTTTAATCTTCGGTTCAAGCTGCCTAACCTGGCGAGCCTCACGTTCCCGTTTCTTTATCTCGACGCCGATATGTTTGTACTGAGCGATCTCAACTACCTTTGGCGACGACGGAACGACAAACCGTGGATCGCCATTGATCACCAACTTATCCCGATTGACCCGCGCACACATCGTTCGCCGTTTCTCAACTCCGGCTTACAGTTGGTCGGCGATCCAGATTGGTACGATCTAGACGCAATACTGGCGGCACAGAATGCTGTCGTTCCGCTTAGCAAGTTCCGCGAAGTTCGCAAGACGCAAATGTTCTCCGGTCCCGGCCACGATCAAGCCGTGCTCCATCGCCATTGCACCACCATCGGTTACGACTATACGCACCCCGAGATTGGACCCGGCTGGAACAGTTGCGCCGGTATCACCGACGTGCGGCGTGACGGCAATGAGTGGAAGGCCCTCACGCGGACGCTGGAGCAGAACCATGACGTTCACATCATCCACTATTGGGATCAGTTTAAACCTTGGGTGATCGATTGCCCGATCTTCTCTTCGTATGCCTGGGTCGATCAAGCCTCTCAGACGGAATCAATATGATGGAAGGAGTTCCGTCGCCGCGCTCGCAACCTTAATCCCCAGAACCTGTGAACGCATCCCTTTACAAACCCGTGTATGGTGCCATCGCTGCGGCGCTGGTTACGCTTGGCCTGAAATCAGCGGCATATTTGTTCACCGGGTCCGTCGGACTTTTTTCCGACGCTGCCGAGTCACTGGTTAATCTGTTCGCTTCAGTAACGGCGTTGGCTTCGCTTTCGTATGCGGCTCGCCCCGTCGATGCCGATCACACTTTTGGTCACGAGAAGATTGTCTATTTTTCCAGCGGCATGGAAGGCATGCTCGTCGCACTAGCAGGCTTCGGCACCGCGGGGTTCGCTGTGCAAAGGCTCATATTTCCATTGCCACTGCAACGACCGGAAGCCGGCACTCTGATTGCCATTGCAGCATCATTGATCAACCTCGCAGTGGCGCAGTGGATGTTGCGGGTCGGCCGAAAATATGGATCGCTGGTTCTGGAGGCCGATGGTCAACATCTCATGACCGACGTGTGGACGTCAGTGGCCGTCGTCGCTGGCGTTGGTCTGGCAGCCGTCACCGGAATCCAAAGACTCGATCCGCTTTGCGCATTGGTCATGGCAATGGCAATTATTCACACAGGGTATCGCCTGATGGCCCGATCGTTTCATGGCCTGATGGATCGCGCCTTGTGGCCGACAGATCAAGCGAGAATACGCAAGGCTATCGAAGCGAATTTGCCAAAGGGCTGCACGTTCCATGCTCTGCGCACGCGGCAAGCCGGCTCACGCACCTTCATTGACTTTCACCTCCTCGTGCCGGGGTTGCTGAACGTCCGGCAAGCCCATGCTTATGCCGACAGTATTGGCGATGCCATTACGGAGGTGATGCCTGACGCCGAGGTGACGGTCCACACCGAACCGATTGAGGAGCCCGCGAGTTGGAAAGACAGTCAGCTCATTGCAATCGAAGAGGAAGCGTCGCATCGAAACGGGTAACATGTTGCATTCGCGAAGTACGAAACAACTGTAACTGCCAACCATGTTTCGCTGATCAGAAGAGCTTGCCCACATCCGGCGGATGACCTGGTTGGCGTGTATTTTTTACAATTCCGATTTGTCGCACTCAAGTTTAGCGGGAAGAGTTGAGCATGGCGGGATTCCGCCGGCGCGAGGTGTTGCGATGACTCGGAAAAGGTGGTTGCTGGTGCTTGGGTTGATGTCGTTGGCGGGATGCCAATCGAATCCGTATCGGCCGACGTTATTTCAGCGGATGCGAGGTTCATCAGGCCCAGAAATGGGCGTGCCATCGGGTCCGGAAGGGCCGTATTTGGGTGGCGATGCGTCAGGCGGCTATCCGATGACGCCCGGTGGTATGGCACCGTCGCAGGGTTATCCACAGCCCGGGACATTCCCTCCGCCAGGTAACTACGTGCCGCCGTCTGGCTCCACAAATCCGCCGATCCAGGGGTTTCCGCCAACGATGCCGCCAGCCCCGGGTGGACTGCCGCAGGGGCCTCCGCCGCGAGCGGTCACCAACGGGACCAGTCGTTAAGCCCGTAACCCATCGCACATCCGTATCATTTCAACTGTGCCCGACGCAGTGAGAATGATGCGATGATGACCGAAGTAGCGACGCTGGGTGGTGGATGTTTCTGGTGTCTGGAAGCGGTGTTCGAGCAACTTACCGGTGTGGCCAAAGTCGAGTCTGGCTACACCGGCGGGCACGTCAAAAATCCCAACTACAAACAAGTATGCTCGGGCGACACCGGTCATGCCGAGGTTGTGCAAATCACTTTTGATCCGGAGGTAGTTCCGTTCCGAGAATTGCTGGATGTGTTTTTCGCCATGCACGATCCGACCACGTTGAATCGCCAGGGCGCCGATAGCGGAACGCACTGGAGCAGGGTGAGCCTCGCGGAATTGATTTGTGAGATATGCCTCGTAGGAATCTTTCATCAGGTGCTTGTCGTTTACAAAAAGCACCAAAGTCGGCACAGGGATGACGGAGTACTTGTCGTTCGTGGCCGTCGTGGCGTAGAAGAGCTTGATGCGTTTCGCCTTGTTGTCGGTAGGCGGCGGATTTTTATCCATAGCGGCCTGTAGGATGCGGTTGAGCTTGCCGGTGCCGGGGATTTCCTGAGCTCCTTTTTTGATGGCGATGGCTTTCCTCAGAACCTGTTCGGTGGAGTCGCCTGTCTTTGCAGAGCAGGTAACGAAGGGAGCGTAGGATAGGAAGAAAAGCTCGCGGCGCACTTGTTCCTCCGCCTCGGCGATACGCTCTTTTTTGGCGGCTCCCGGATGGAAGAGATCGAACTTGTTCAGCACGAT